>NZ_WJZM01000040.1:0-54988 GCF_021609545.1 Pseudomonas sp. PA-1-6B | reverse complement strand
GCAGTGAAACGATGCATCGCCGATGGTAGTGTGGGGTTTCCCCATGTGAGAGTAGGTCATCGTCAAGATTAAATTCCGAAACCCCAATTGCGAAAGCAGTTGGGGTTTTGTTTTGGGCGCTCGAAAAGCACGCCAACTTCCAAAGCCTGCACAGCGCTCCATTGAAACCTTTTGTACAGATACCCGAATACCAGTCGAACCTTGCGTGTTATCAAGGTTCACAGGTGGTGCGCCGTGTATTTATCTCCACGGTTATGTACCTCACAGACACCCGCGTAGCGTCTGAGCTGTGAAACAAAATAATCGCCGGGAACAGGCCCTGCTGCCTGTCCGGATTCAACCGCCCCGGACTATCATGCTGATAGCCCTACCCTCACCGCAAGGAGCCGCTCGGAACGCCGATGCGCCAGATCTGGAAATCTTTTCGAGCCCTTTATTTCGCCTCTTTGATGATGCTGATCGGCTCCGGCCTACTTAGTACTTATCTGGCTTTGCGTCTGGCAGCAGACAATGTCGACAGCCTGTGGGTCGGTGCGCTGATGGCCGCCAACTATTTTGGCTTGGTGCTGGGCGGTAAGCTCGGACACCGACTCATCGCCCGGGTCGGGCATATTCGCGCCTACGCCACCTGCGCGGGCATCGTCGGTGCAGCGGTGCTGGGGCACGGTTTGATTGATTGGCTGCCAGCCTGGATCGTGCTGCGGATGATCGTGGGCCTGGGGATGATGTGCCAGTACATGGTCATCGAGAGTTGGCTCAACGAGCAGGCGGATGCCAAGCAGCGCGGTGTAGTGTTCAGCGGCTACATGATTGCGTCCTACCTTGGGTTGGTGCTGGGCCAGCTGATCCTGGTCATGCACCCCCATCTTGGGCTTGAGCTGTTGATGCTCGTGGCGTTGTGCTTTGCCCTGTGCCTGGTCCCGGTGGCAATGACTCGACGCATTCACCCGGCCCCACTGCACCCGGCCCCGATGGAGCCGCGCTTCTTTATCAAGCGCGTGCCGCAGTCGCTCAGCACCGTGTTGGGCGCTGGGTTGATCGTCGGTTCGTTCTACGGCTTGGCACCGCTGTACGCCTCTCAGCAGGGCCTGACGACCGAGCAAGTCGGCCTGTTCATGGGTAGCTGCATTTTTGCTGGATTGGTCGTGCAGTGGCCACTGGGCTGGTTGTCAGACCGCTATGACCGCGCGCTGCTGATTCGCTGCTTCGCCTTGTGCCTGGCGGTGACGGCCTTGCCGTTGGCAATCATGACGCAGGTTCCGCTGGAAGTGTTGTTCGTGGCGGGCTTCTTCTGTTCGCTGGTGCAGTTCTGCCTTTACCCTTTGGCAGTGGCCTTTTCCAACGACCATGTGGAAGGCGATCGTCGGGTATCGCTGACGGCCATGTTGCTGGTGACCTACGGGATCGGCGCCAGCGTGGGGCCGCTGTTGGCCGGTGTGGTAATGAAGCTATTCGGCAGCCAGATGCTCTATGCGTTTTTCAGCCTGTGTGCATTGATCCTGGTGTGGCGCATTCGCCCCAAGGCGGTGACCAACCTGCATCAGGTCGATGACGCGCCGCTGCATCACGTGGCGATGCCCGACAGCATGTCCAGTTCGCCTTTGGTGGCTGCCCTTGACCCGCGGGTGGATGAGCAGGTGGTACAGGATCAGATGCAAGTCACTGTGCCCGATCCAGAGGCTGCCCCTGAAACCGATGAGCCGACGAGCGAAGAGCCGCACGAGCCACCAGATCCGGACGAACATCCCCATGACTTAAGCAGGGCACGCCCCTGAACGAAAAAACGGGCAGATTCCATCAGGATCTGCCCGTTTTTTTATCTCAGCGTCTAACGCTTAGAGATCGTCGTCTTTATCGAAGCGCCGAGCTTCACGCTGTAATTGGTAGACAAAGCGTTCCACTTGTCGCTGCACCAAGCCACTCATGTTATGAAAGCGCACGCCGGCAAAGGTGGTGTTGATCTTGTCTTCGAAGTGCAGATAGCGCAGTTCCACAGAGGTGGTCATGCTGCCGAAGGGCAGGGCAGCGATAAAGCGATCATAGACCTGGCCTAACTGCAGACGCTCGGAGATGTCGCCTTCAAAGCGCAATTTGCAGCCGGTTGCCGAGATGTCCAACAGCTTACCGCTGACAGGCACCTTGAGCTTCTCGCCACCTAACTGAATATCCACCAATTGCGCGAGTTTCAGTGCGGCGCGGAAGGCATTGCGTCTTTGGTGGTAAACCACTTCGCCGGGCAGGCTGCCGCTGTAGATGCGGTGGCCGCCTTTCTCGCTGATGGTCAAGGTGCCGTTGCTTTCCCAGGCAACCCGCACGCCCTCATGGAAACCTTCGATACGGAAGGCTTCGCCATTCTCAAGATAGCGTTCACCGTCGCGGGGAATCATTTCGTCCAGTACCAGCGTCTTGCTGTCCCGGTCGATGTCCACCAGGTAGCTCTGGAAGCGCTGGCTACGTTCGTGGAAGGTGATGATCAGCGGGTCATGGCTTTCTTGCAGCATCCGCAACGTGCTGGCGATTTCCAGAGGCGTGGTGAGCACCTTGGGGGGCTGCGGTGCATCTTCCGCATTAAGGGCGTTGAACACGGTTCTTCCATCTCCAGACAAAATACGACTACACGCAAGAGCCGGCATTTTGCCAGTATGTAGCGCGCCTTGGATAGGTCGCGCTGTAAACCGGCGTCAGGCTTGGCTGCGGGTGCTTGGTTTGATCAGGCGTGAGGTGGAGCCTTGGGCGTTATACAGGGCCGGAGGCTCTCCGCCGTGCAGTATGCGCAACTGATTGGCGGTGGTGGCTTGCTGAAGCTGGATCGACTGGCCGTTGAGCAGGTTGGCTTCCTGGCACTGGGCGAGCAAATGATTGAGTTCTTTGCTTTGTGCCAGCAGTTGATCGCCGACTGAGGAGTGGCTGGCCAGTTGTGCCAGGCCATCATGATCGGCGGGCAGGCCCAGGCTGATCAGAATCTCGCTGCGTTTCTTGCCGTGCTGTTCGAGCAAGACAATCAGCGACTGTTTGCGCGCCAGGATTTCTTCCAGCAAGGGCATATCCCGGCCGTACAAGGCCAGTGATTCTTCCTTGAGCAGCTCGAGCAATTGTTGCGTCGGCGCCAGATCATCAATGATCAGTTGGAGCAAATGTTCGTCGTGGTGCATGGCTGGCCTTGGGTTTTAAGCGTCCAAAAGCCCTGCGCAGGCTTTTGCCTAGCGCTCGGCTTCGAAGTTGAGCAGCTTGCTGGCTACACGGTTGCTGTCGACTTTATAGCTGCCATCGGCGATAGCCTGTTTCAACTCGGCCACGCGGGCTTTATTGACGACGGGTTGATCGCGCAGCGAGTCAGTGACCTTCTGCAACTGTTGAGCCTCATTGCTCAGGTGTACCGATTCCCCACTCTGGCTGGCGGCGGCCTGTTCTGCTTTGGCAGGCAAGGGCTGCGGCTTGGCCTCTACGCTGTCCTTGGTACCGCCGGTGCGCGTATTGCCGGGCAAAGCCGGGGCGTTATTCAAACGACTGAAATCAATGACCATGTTGAAAAACCTCTGGGTATTTGGACGCTTGCCATGTTTTCGGCCATACCCGGGCAAACTTTAGGCTCGATTGACAATAAACCTGTTCGGCTCAATATCCAGCACACAGTGTAGGAAAAGCTGGCATTTGATTCCAGTCATCTATAGCGCCACCTCGACCTGGCCTGGTGCCGTGACCCGCGCCTTGATCACGCGATTGGAGTTGAGGTTCTTGACGCGGATCTGTTCGCTCATGCCGCCATTTGACAGCGCCTCGCCCGGCATCCTGACGTTCAGGCCGCCGCTGCTGGCGGAAATTACCACCTGGTCACCCTTGCGAATCACCTCGGCCTGTTCCAGATGAACCAGCGTGAGGACTTGGTCGGTGACCACTGGCCGCGTGAGTTTCTGCCCGACGGCCTGGTCCAGCGACGTCAGGTAGCCCTGGTTGATCAAGCTGATATCCCGCTCGCGCAACGCCACGTCGTCGTAGCCGATGATGCCCGTGCGCTTCAACGGTCGCGCCACTACCACCACATCGCGATACAGCTTGACCTGAGCCGGTACGAAAACCGTCCAGGGCGAGGCGCCCTCACAGCGTACCTTTACGGTCACACGGCCGATGGGCTGGGCGGGGCTTTCCAGAGTGGCTGTCAATTCCTTGTCGCACAGTGGCATGCGCAAGCGAGGGTCCAACTGGTTGACCTGAATTTCATAACGCCCCGGCGTCTGGGTAGTCGCCAGATAATCTTCTACAGTGAACTCAAGAAAGCCTTGGGTGACGCCGATAAGTAGATCAGGCAGGGTGACGTTGTCGGCACGGGCCGTGACGCCCAGGCCCGAGACAAGCAGTGCCATCGCGGCGCAGAGCAGTCTACGGTAGCGTGAGCGGCCAGGGTGTCGGGAAACTGTCGTTTTAATATCCATACTCAGTAAATAGCAAAGCTCGTGCCGTTTAGTGTTGGGTACGCGTCGTACCCCTAGGATTTAGGAGTCTGGGCATGGCAGGTGTAATGGATTCAGTAAACCAGCGCACACAGCTGGTAGGGCAGAATCGCCTGGAGTTGTTGCTTTTCCGCCTGGATGGCAAACAGTTGTATGGCATCAACGTGTTTAAAGTGCGTGAAGTGCTGCAATGTCCCAAGTTGACGATCATGCCCAAGTCCAGTCCGGTGGTGTGCGGCGTGGCCAACATCCGTGGTGCGACCATTCCGATTCTTGACCTGGCCATGGCCACGGGGGCCGCGGGTTTGCAAGACCGCCAGAACCCCTTCGTGATCATCACCGAATACAACACCAAGACCCAGGGTTTCCTGGTGCGCTCGGTGGAGCGCATCGTCAATATGAACTGGGAAGAGATCCATCCGCCGCCCAAGGGCACGGGGCGCGATCACTACCTGACGGCGGTGACGCGGGTCGATAACCAGTTGGTGGAAATCATCGACGTGGAGAAGATCCTCGCCGAAGTGGCCCCCACGTCGGAAACCATTTCCGTCGGGGTGGTGGATGCCGAAACGGCACACAAGGCGGTTTCGCTGCGTGTGTTGACCGTGGACGACTCTTCTGTGGCGCGCAAGCAGGTCACGCGTTGCCTGCAAACGGTCGGGGTTGAGGTGGTAGCCCTCAATGATGGCCGCCAGGCCTTGGATTACCTGCGCAAGCTGGCGGACGAAGGCAGGAAGCCTGAAGAAGAATTCTTGATGATGATCTCTGACATCGAGATGCCGGAAATGGATGGCTACACGCTCACGGCCGAAATACGTAACGATCCACGCATGCAAAAATTGCATATCATCCTGCATACTTCGTTGTCGGGGGTATTCAATCAGGCAATGGTCAAGAAGGTCGGTGCGGATGACTTTCTGGCCAAGTTCCGTCCTGATGACCTCGCATCCCGGGTAGTCGACCGGATCAAGGCAGCAGATCACGGCTAGGGGATTTCCCCCGGCGGTCACACGATTTAAGAGGCGGCATCATTGTCTACGGGTAATTTGGATTTCGAACAGTTCCGGGTCTTCCTGGAAAAAGCCTGTGGCATATTGCTCGGTGAAAACAAGCAGTACCTGGTATCCAGCCGTCTCAACAAGCTGATGGAACAGCAGGGCATCAAGTCCCTGGGTGAGTTGGTCCAGCGGATCCAGGGGCAGCCGCGCAGTGGGCTCAAGGAAATGGTGGTCGATGCCATGACTACCAACGAAACCTTGTGGTTTCGCGATACCTATCCCTTTGAAGTGCTCAAGAACAAAGTCTTGCCGGAAGCCATCAAGGCCAGCCCGGGCCAGCGCCTGCGCATCTGGTCGGCGGCCTGTTCCTCGGGGCAGGAACCGTACTCGATCTCGATGTCCATCGACGAGTTCGAGCGGACCAACATGGGCCAGTTGAAAGCCGGCGCGCAAATTGTGGCCACGGACTTGTCCGGCACTATGCTCACCAACTGCAAGACCGGTGAGTACGACAGCCTGGCGTTGGGCCGAGGCTTGTCCCAGGAGCGCCTTCAACGTTACTTCGATCCCAAAGGGGCGGGGCGTTGGGCGATCAAGGCGCCGATCAAGAATCGCGTCGAATTCCGCTCGTTCAACCTGCTCGACAGCTACGCCAGCCTGGGCAAGTTCGACATGGTGTTCTGCCGCAATGTGCTGATCTATTTCTCCGCTGAAGTGAAGAAAGACATCCTGCTGCGTATCCATGGCACGCTCAAGCGCGGAGGTTATCTGTTCCTCGGTGCCTCCGAGGCATTGAACGGCCTGCCGGATCACTTCCAGATGGTGCAGTGCAGCCCGGGAATCATCTATCAGGCCAAGTAGTCCGGGTACAGGCAATAAAACTGTGGGAGCCGGGCTTGCCCGCGATAGCGTTTTGTCAGTCGACGAATAGGTCGGCAGGCACTCCGCCATCGCAGGCAAGCCGGCTCCCACATTTGTTTTCTCGGCAAGCTGGCGTAAAGCGGCAACTGCCCATTGCCGCTTTACTGGCACTACGCGGAAATCGCTTGCCGCTTTTCTGGCATAGTCGCCGGCAACTCCCTTCGAAACCCTTGATATACGGGGCTTTCGCAAGTTTGGCATACACCTTGCTATAACCCTGCTAACGAACAGCAGGTCAGCCTAAAGGTTTCCGCCATGAGCATCAGCTTCGATAAAGCGCTCGGTATCCACGAACAAGCCCTGGGCTTCCGCGCCCAGCGTGCCGAAGTCCTGGCCAACAACATCGCCAACGCCGACACCCCGAACTACAAAGCTCGGGACCTGGACTTCTCCGCCGTGCTCGCCGCACAACAGGACAAGACCAAGAACGGCACCTTCGCCTTGAACATGACCAATAGCCGTCATATCGAAGCGCAAGGCCTGGGCAATGGTGACGAGTCGCTGCTGTATCGCACGCCGATGCAGCCGTCGATCGACCAGAACACCGTTGACGCCCAGTTGGAGCAATCGAACTACGCCGAAAACTCGGTGAACTTCCAGGCCAGCTTCACCCTGCTCAACAGCAAATTCAAAGGGCTGATGTCAGCCCTGCGCGGAGAGTAAGCCATGTCCCTGTCCAGTGTTTTCAATATTGCCGGCAGTGGCATGAGCGCGCAGACCACGCGTTTGAACACCGTCGCCAGTAACATCGCCAACGCCGAGACCGTCTCCTCGAGCATTGACCAGACCTATCGCGCCCGCCATCCGGTATTCGCCACCATGTTCCAGGGTGGCCAGGCAGGCGGCAGCGAGTCGCTGTTCCAGAATCAGGACGCAGCCGGCTCCGGCGTGCAGGTGTTGGGCGTGGTCGAAGACCAGAGCAACCTGGAGGCCCGTTACGAGCCCAACCATCCTGCCGCGAACGAAAAGGGTTACGTCTACTACCCCAACGTCAACGTGGTCGAGGAAATGGCTGACATGATTTCCGCCAGCCGTTCGTTCCAGACCAACGCGGAAATGATGAACACCGCCAAAACCATGATGCAGAAGGTCCTGACCCTGGGTCAGTGATAAGGGGCGCCAAATAATGGCCATCGTTGATACGTCAAACAACACGGCTGTCCAGGACCTGTTCAACTCCAAGGTCAAGGACGCGTCGAACAATGTCTCGAATGTTTCCAAAGCGGCCACGGGTAACCAGGCGCTGGGCAAGGACGCATTCCTGCAGTTGCTGGTGACCCAGCTGAAAAACCAGAACCCGCTGTCGCCCCAGGACAACGGCGCGTTCGTGGCCCAGCTTGCCCAGTTCAGCAGCCTGGAAGGCATCAACACCCTGAACGACTCGGTGAACAACATCTCCAGCAACTTCAGCTCTTCTCAAGCGCTGCAGGCTTCGTCGCTGGTGGGGCGGTCGATCATTATCCAGACCGACAAAGCCATGGTGGATACCAGCAAGAGCATGAACGGTTCAGTGGCGGTGCCATCGGCTGTTGGCAACGTGTCCGTCAAGATCACCGACAAGGACGGCAACGTCGTACGCACCGTGGATATGGGCGCGCAGAGTGCCGGCAGCCAGAGCTTTATCTGGGACGGCAAGAACGACAAGGGTGAGGTCGCCCCAGCCGGCACCTACACCTTCAATGCTTCCACCAAGAACGACAAAGGTGACGCGGTGGCCCTGACCACCTCGCTACCAGCCACGGTCACCAGCGTGACCCTGAGCAAGACCGGCGGCGAAATGCTGCTCAACCTTGCAGGCGGCATGGGCAGCGTCAAGCTGTCGCAAATTCAGACTATCGGTACATAGAGCCGGCTAAATACGGCAGAGGAGAGAAACATGTCTTTTAACATCGGCCTTAGCGGCCTCTATGCGGCCAACAAACAACTGGACGTGACCGGCAACAACATCGCCAACGTCGCGACCACTGGCTTCAAGTCATCCCGTGCGGAATTCGCGGATATCTATGCGGCCTCCAAGCTGGGCACCGGCCAGAACAGCATCGGCAACGGTGTGAACCTGGCGGCGGTGTCCCAGCAGTTCACCCAGGGCGACGTCAACGGGAGTGGCGGCATCCTCGACATGGCGATCCAGGGTGGTGGCTTCTTCGTGCAGAAGGGCAGCGACGGTTCGCTGGAATACACCCGTAGCGGTGCTTTCCGTGCGGACAAAGACGGCTATATCACCAACAATACCGGCACCTCGCGCCTGCAAGGCTATGCCGCGGACGAGAATGGCAAAATCACCAAAGGCGGCCTGGTTGACCTGCAGCTGAACCTGGCGAACCTGCCGCCGAAGGCGTCTACCAAGGTGGACTCTTCCAGCAACCTGAACTCCTCGTCGCCGGTGATCGATCAGTCCAAGAACCCGTTTGATCCAACCAAGTCCGAAAGCTTCACCACGCAATACAGCACCACCTTGTACGACTCCCAGGGTAATGCGCACCCAATGGTGCAGTACCTGGTCAAAACCGATGCCAACCAGTGGCAGGCCTACACCTTGATCGATGGCCGCAATCCTGATGGTTCGGCTCCTACCGGTACCGGTGCTGACGTGAAGGCGCCTGTGCCGTCGACGTTGAGCTTCGATGGTGCTGGCAACCTCAAGAGCATCGTGACCGGCGGTGTTGCCGGTAACACCTTGACCATCAAGGATTGGGTACCTGGCACGGTGACCGATGGCGTATGGAAAGCTAACGATGCGACGGCTAACAAGGACGGCATCGCCATCAACATGGGCACTGTCACCCAGTACAACTCGGCCAGCTACCGTAACCCGCCGGTCACAGATGGTTACGCCACCGGCCAGATCACCGGCCTGAAGATCGATGGCAGCGGCGTGCTCTTCGCCACCTTCAGTAACCAGCAGAGCAAGGCCATCGGCCAGATTTCCCTGGCCAGCTTCAACAACGAGCAGGGCCTGCAGCCCGCCGGTGGTACGACCTGGAAAGAGACCTTCGCGTCGGGCCAGCCGGGCTACGACGCACCGGAATCTGGCACTCTGGGGTCGATCAAGGCCTCCTCCCTGGAGAACTCCAACGTCAACCTGACCAACGAGTTGGTGGACCTGATCAAGGCCCAGAGCAACTACCAGGCGAACGCCAAGACCATCTCCACCCAAAGCACCATCATGCAGACCATCATTCAGATGACCTGATAGGTTAGCGCTTTACAATGTGGGAGGGGGCTTGCCCCCGATAGCGGTGTATCAGCCAAGTATCCATTGACTGACACCCTATCGGGAGCAAGCCCCCTCCCACATTTGCATCTGCTTCACGCTGTCCATCCAGGTATTGACCGAACAGCAATACAGCAACAAGGGCTTTATGCCCGCCCAAGAAAAAGCCCCCGATACACCCTAGGTGTATCGGGGGCTTTTCTGCCTCGGGTGGTTAAACCCAGGGCAGGTTCAGCTTATTGGCAAGCTTCGCAATCCGGCTCGTCAATCGCGCAGGCCTTTGGCACAGGTGCCGGGCCGGCTGGCGCTGCGAGTACCGAGTCATCACCGTGGTTGCCGCTGGACACTGCGTTCAGCTTGCCGGTGTTGATGGTCGACTTCTCGGTGCTGGTGGCGGCCAGGGCACGGAGGTAGTAAGTGGTTTTCAGGCCACGGTACCACGCCATGCGGTAGGTCACGTCCAGCTTCTTGCCCGAAGCGCCGGCAATGTACAGGTTCAGGGACTGGGCCTGGTCGATCCACTTCTGACGACGGCTGGCGGCGTCAACGATCCACTTGGTGTCCACTTCAAAGGCGGTCGCGTAGAGCTCTTTGAGTTCTTGCGGGATGCGCTCGATCTGCTGCACGGAACCGTCGTAGTACTTCAGGTCGTTGATCATGACCGAGTCCCACAGGCCACGAGCTTTCAGGTCGCGAACCAGGTACGGGTTGATCACTGTGAATTCGCCCGACAGGTTCGATTTCACATACAGGTTCTGGTAGGTCGGTTCGATCGACTGCGACACGCCAGTGATGTTGGCGATGGTGGCGGTCGGTGCGATGGCCATGATGTTGGAGTTACGAATACCTTTCTGCACACGGGCACGTACCGGTGCCCAGTCCAGGGTTTCGTTCAGGTCGACGTCGATGTACTTCTGGCCACGGGCTTCGATCAGGATCTGTTGCGAATCCAGCGGCAGGATGCCCTTGGACCACAGCGAACCCTGGAACGTCTCGTAGGCGCCGCGCTCGTCGGCCAGGTCGCAGGAAGCCTGGATCGCGTAGTAGCTGACCGCTTCCATGGACTTGTCGGCAAACTCGACCGCTGCATCGGAACCGTAAGGGATGTGCTGCAGGTACAACGCGTCCTGGAAGCCCATGATCCCCAGGCCAACCGGACGGTGCTTGAAGTTGGAGTTCTGCGCCTGTGGCACCGAGTAGTAGTTGATGTCGATGACGTTATCGAGCATGCGTACGGCGGTGTTGACGGTGCGCTCCAGCTTGGCGGTGTCCAGCTTGCCGTTGACGATGTGGTTCGGCAGGTTGATCGAGCCCAGGTTGCAAACGGCGATCTCGTCCTTGTTGGTGTTCAAGGTGATCTCGGTGCACAGGTTCGAGCTGTGGACCACGCCCACGTGCTGCTGCGGGCTGCGCAGGTTGCATGGGTCCTTGAAGGTCAGCCATGGGTGGCCGGTTTCGAACAGCATGGACAGCATTTTGCGCCACAGGTCTTTGGCCTGGATGGTCTTGAACAGCTTGACCTTGCCCGGGTACTCGGTGAGGGCTTCGTAGTACTCGTAGCGCTCTTCGAAGGCCTTGCCGGTCAGGTCGTGCAGGTCCGGCACTTCGGATGGCGAGAACAGGGTCCACTTACCGTCATCGAAGACGCGCTTCATGAACAGGTCAGGGATCCAGTTGGCGGTGTTCATGTCGTGGGTACGACGACGGTCATCACCGGTGTTCTTGCGCAGCTCGATGAACTCTTCAATGTCCATGTGCCAGGTTTCCAGGTAGGCACATACAGCGCCTTTGCGCTTGCCACCCTGATTCACGGCAACGGCGGTGTCGTTCACCACTTTCAGGAACGGTACGACGCCCTGGGACTTGCCGTTGGTGCCCTTGATGTAAGAACCCAGTGCACGCACCGGTGTCCAGTCGTTGCCCAGGCCGCCGGCGAATTTGGACAGCATGGCGTTGTCGTGGATCGCGTGGTAGATGCCCGACAGGTCATCCGGCACGGTGGTCAGGTAGCAGCTCGACAGCTGTGGACGCAGGGTGCCGGCGTTGAACAGGGTCGGGGTCGACGACATGTAGTCGAAGGACGACAGCAGGTTGTAGAACTCGATCGCACGGTCTTCTTTGTTCTTCTCTTCGATCGCCAGGCCCATGGCCACGCGCATGAAGAACACTTGCGGCAGTTCGAAGCGGATGCCGTCCTTGTGGATGAAGTAACGGTCGTACAGGGTTTGCAGGCCCAGGTAGGTGAACTGCTGGTCACGCTCGTGGTTGATCGCCTTGCCGAGTTTTTCCAGGTCGAAGGTGGCCAGGACCGGGTTCAGCAATTCGAATTCGATACCTTTGGCGATGTAGGCCGGCAGGGCCTTGGCGTACAGGTCGGCCATCTCGTGGTGAGTGGCGCTGTCGGCGACTTTCAGGAAGCCCAGGCCTTCGGCACGCAGGGTGTCCATCAGCAGGCGGGCGGTCACGAACGAGTAGTTCGGCTCACGCTCGACCAGGGTGCGGGCGGTCATCACCAGGGCGGTGTTGACGTCGGTCAGGGCCACGCCGTCGTACAGGTTCTTCAGGGTTTCGCGCTGGATCAGGTCACCGTCGACTTCTTCCAGGCCTTCGCAGGCCTCGGTGATGATGGTGTTCAGGCGGCCCAGATCCAGCGGTGCGAAGCTGCCGTCGGCCAGGGTGATGCGGATCGACGGGTGCGCTTGCACGGCGGCTTCTTCGGCCGGGGAACGTACGGCACGTTCCTTGGCGCGCGAATCACGGTAGATCACGTAGTCGCGGGCCACTTTCTGCTCGCCGGCACGCATCAGGGCCAGTTCGACCTGGTCCTGGATTTCTTCGATGTGGATAGTGCCGCCCGATGGCATGCGACGCTTGAAGGTCGCGGTGACCTGTTCGGTCAGGCGTGCAACGGTGTCGTGGATGCGCGACGAAGCGGCAGCGGTGCCGCCTTCAACTGCAAGAAACGCTTTGGTGATGGCGACGGTGATTTTGTCATCGGTATAAGGAACGACAGTGCCGTTACGCTTGATCACGCGCAGTTGGCCAGGTGCAGTGGCGGACAGATCCAGGTTCGAATCGGCGGCCTGCGGCACGGAGCCCTGCGGGTTCTCGCGAGTTGTGTCGGTTTGCATGAGGGGGTGTCTCCACATTCTATATTTATTTGGGCACCATCACGGTGCCCACCGTTCCGTCCTGAAGCACTTACAGCAGGCCTGGGCCTGGCATAACAACTTCGGGACAGGAGGAAGGGAGCTCATCGCGCCGCTTCCATGCCGAAGTCTTTGGTTCGGGGCCGGGGAGCCCTTCGCCGTATTCCTGGTGGGTGACAGTGGCCCCATTCAAGCCCTGCAACACCCGTACCGTTTTCTGCCAATCGGGCTGGAAAACGGTTGCCATCCGCGTGCGCGGTTTGGGCTTTCAAAAAATGCTTTGGTTCAACCAAACGCGAGCAAGAAAGCGCTTGAGTTTCTTGTCTGATATGTGTTTGGTCTTTTCGCTGAAAACCCTACATGTAGGGTTTTTTTAGCGCCGAGGTACAAGATAATGCGTTTTTGGGGGCTTAGCAACGCACTACCTGTGGATAACGCTGTGGGTAAAATGTGTATGAATCATGGAACACCCGTGTAGGCCGCATTACTACTGGATTACACCGTTTGTCACCGAATATTCCCGGGTAGAAACTGCCGGCGGGAATTTTGAGGGCGCGAACCCTACCACAAAAAATCGCCATGACCGAATGGATTTCCCGGCTTGTGTTCAAGGGCCGGTGCATGGCTACAATCGGCCTTGATCAGGGCAATAGCATGCTTGCTCCACATGACAACTGTAGGAGCGAGCTTGCTCGCGAAAATCGTCAACGATAATGCAGCAAACCTGGATAAATGCGGTGCCCTTGCGTCCTTCGCGAGCAAGCTCGCTCCTACAATAGAGAACCGAGGTAGCGCATGGAGCAAGAAACCTGGCAGATACTGATCGTCGAGGACGACGAGCGACTCGCCGAGTTGACCCGTGAGTACCTGGAAAGCAATGGCCTGCGTGTGTCGGTGGAAGGCGATGGTGCCAAGGCCGCGGCGCGCATCATCGCCGAGCAGCCGGACCTGGTGATCCTCGACCTGATGCTGCCCGGCGAAGACGGCCTGAGCATCTGCCGTAAAGTGCGCGAGCGCTATGACGGCGTGATCCTGATGCTAACCGCGCGTACCGACGACATGGACCAGGTGCTGGGCCTCGACATGGGCGCCGACGACTACGTGTGCAAACCCGTGCGTCCGCGTTTGTTGCTGGCGCGTATCCAGGCGCTGCTACGTCGCAGCGAGCCGGTGTTGCCGCCCGTAATGGAAAATCAACGCCGCCTGCAGTTTGGCCCACTGGTGGTGGACAATGCCTTGCGCGAAGCCTGGTTGCATGAGGGCAGCATCGAACTGACCAGCGCTGAATTCGACTTGCTGTGGCTGCTGGTCGCGAACGCCGGGCGCATCCTGTCCCGCGAAGAAATCTTCATAGCGCTGCGCGGTATCGGTTATGACGGCCAGGATCGCTCCATTGACGTGCGTATCTCGCGCATTCGGCCAAAGATCGGCGACGATCCGCTCCACCCACGCCTGATCAAGACCATCCGCAGCAAAGGCTACCTGTTCGTCCCCGAAGCCGCTGCCGATATGCCGCTGTGAACTCGATCTTCCTGCGCATCTACGGCGGCATGTGCGCGGCGCTGATCCTGGTGGCGCTGCTCGGCGCCCTGGCACTGCACCTGCTTAATGACGTGCGCAGCGGCCAGTACCGTGAGCGCCTGGCCCACGGCACCTTTGCGTTGATGGGCGATAACCTGCAACCCATGAGCACCATTGAACGGCAGCGCGCCTTGGCGGTGTGGGAGCGCTTGCTGGGCATCCCGCTGGAGCTGCGCACGTACACCGATGCGCAATTGGACTTGGGCCAGCGCAACCGCCTGCAACGCGGCCAGGTCCTGGTTGAGCAGACCGGGCCTCATGCGGCGCGGGTGCTGCGGTTGGTCAGCGAGCAAGAGCAATTGGTGCTCACCGGCGAAGTGCAGCAGATCAGCGAGCAATTGGCCCGTGCGACTATTTACCTGCTGGCCGACGAACTGGTGCGTTTCCCGGTGGCCGAACAGCCCCAGCGCCTGGCCGACATCAAACACGCCAAGGGTTTTGGTTTTGAAATGCACCTGATGGCCCTTGACCAGGCCGACATGGACGACGACCAGCGGCGTCGCGTGGCGGAGGGCGATACGGTGATGGCGCTGGGCAAGGGCGGCGATTCGATTCGCGTGTTTGCCGGCATGGTCGGCACCCCGTGGGTACTGGAGATCGGCCCGCTGTACCAGATGAATCCGTACCCGGCGCAATGGCTGATCCTGATCACCTTGATCGGCCTGACTTTGATCGGCTTGATCGTCTATTTGCTGGTGCGTCAACTTGAGCGCCGGCTCAAAGGTCTTGAGGCGGCGGCTACGCGTATCGCCAAGGGCAACCTGGAAGTGCGCGTACCCGCTCGCGGTGCAGACTCGGTAGGGCGGCTGGCGGCAGCTTTCAATGGTATGGCCGAGCACCTGCAGCAATTGCTGGCGATTCAGCGTGAGCTGGTGCGGGCGGTCTCCCACGAATTGCGCACACCCGTCGCGCGCCTGCGTTTTGGCCTGGAGATGATCGGTGACGCCGCCACGCCCGAGGCGCGACGCAAATACCTGGAAGGCATGGATGGCGATATCCAGGACCTCGATGGCCTGGTGGACGAGATGCTCACTTATGCGCGCTTGGAACAGGGGGCGCCGGAGCTGAATTTCCAGCGCGTAGACCTTGATGCATTGCTCGATCAGGTGATTGGCGAATTATCGCCATTGCGCCCGCAGGTCACCGTCACCCGGGGTATTTGCCTGTCCTCGGCACATTGGGATGACGCTTGGGTCGACGCTGAACCGCGCTACTTGCACCGTGCCCTGCAAAATCTGGTGAGTAACGCCATGCGCCACGCCAGAGGCCAGGTGTTGATCAGTTATCAGGTGGGGCAGGTGCGCTGTCGCATTGATGTGGAAGACGACGGTCCTGGTGTGCCGGAAAGCGCCTGGGAGCGTATCTTCACGCCGTTTCTGCGCTTGGATGACAGCCGTACCCGCGCTTCTGGCGGGCATGGCCTGGGCTTGTCGATCGTGCGGCGGATTATCTATTGGCACGGCGGGCGGGCGCTGATCAGCAAGAGCAATAACCTGGGTGGGGCGTGTTTCAGCCTGAGCTGGCCCAGGGATCAGAATAAACCCTGAAACCGCTATCGCAGGCAAGCCAGCTCCCACAGGTGAATGCGTTCCCAATGTGGGAGCCGGGCTTGCCCGCGATGGCGGTCTACCAGGCGCTGATAGCCACCAGGCTCAACAACTGCTCCCCTTGCACCACAAACTGCCCTTCCAGCTCTTTGCCATGCTTCCATTCTTGCGAAAGATCGGTCAGCAACCGCAACCGCACCCCCCCAGCCGCTGACCACTCCAACACCTCGGCATGCTCGAAATAAAAGCGCTTGTGCACGATCGGATAGAGCGCCTTGAACAGGCTTTCCTTGACCGAAAACGTCAGCGTCACCAGCAAGGCGTGTTGCTCACGGGGTAGGGTGGCCATGCGCTGCAACTCATCGGCCGTCAGGATTTCCCCGGCCAGGCGTTCGGCCCGTTCCAGTGACAGCAGGTGCTCCAGGTCCATGCCCAGCCCGCGCCATTGCGCCTTGTGCCCGACAATCGCCGCAGCGTGCCCGGTGCTGTGGGTGATGGAACCACTGATATGCCCTGGCCAGACCGGGGCGCGGTCTTCGCCGATGGCCGGGATGCAGCGCAGATGATCGAGTCGTTGCAGCGCTTCGCGCGCGCACAGGCGGCCGGCGAGAAATTCCGCCTGGCGCTTGGCGACCGAGCGCTGGATGCTCGCAGGCGGTGGCACATCGCAGCGCTGGAAATCACCGGGGCTCAATAAAGCCGGGTCGAATCGCGTGCTCAAAAACACCGTGCCCGGCAAAGAAACCGGCAACGGCCAATGATCATCGAGTGGGGTGCAGCAAGCGGGTAGGGGCGTCATGCGCGGTATTTTGCCGAGTTGGCGCGCCAGTGGATAGCCCGGTGCGGTTCAGCTGCGGTTCAGAGCCTGTTCAGGGGGAGTTCAGGGGCGCCTGCGTAGTCTGGACCCCACAGCCTAAATGCGTATGAGGTAACCACCATGACTGCGATCAAAAAGCTGATGTTGGCCTTGACCATGCTCGGCGCCACTGCCGGCGTGCAGGCGTCCGATGGCGCCTTTGCGGCCTTTGGCAGCGAGAAAACCAAGAAATCCAGCAACCTGATCCATCGTGTCAGCTTCGAAGACGCCGGCACCCAGGCCGCGCCGTGGGGCCAGGCCCTGGGCGCTAACGCCGCGCAACCCGACTATCGCAGCGGCTACGCGCACCTGACTGGCCACTACAATGGCATAAAACTGCGCCCCCAAGAGCTGCAGGGCCGCTATGATATCCCCCTGGCGGCTAGTTGAATTGCAGTGGAGAACCTTATGAAATTGCTGGTGGTGGAAGATGAGGCGCTGCTGCGTCATCACCTGTTTACCCGCCTGACCGACAGCGGGCACGTGGTCGAAGCCGTGGCCAATGCCGAAGAAGCCCTGTACCAGACCGGCCAGTTCAACCATGACCTGGCGATCATCGACCTTGGCCTGCCCGGTATGGGCGGCTTGGACCTGATTCGCCAGTTGCGCACCCAGACCAAGACTTTCCCGATCCTGATCCTCACCGCCCGCGGCAACTGGCAGGACAAGGTTGAAGGCTTGGCGGCCGGGGCCGACGACTACGTGGTCAAGCCGTTCCAGTTCGAAGAGCTGGAGGCACGCATGAACGCCTTGCTGCGCCGCTCCAGCGGTTTTACCCAGTCGACTATCGTTGCCGGGCCGCTGCTGCTGGACCTCAACCGCAAGCAAGCCTCCCTGGACGAGCAGCCCCTGGCGCTGACCGCCTATGAGTATCGGATCCTCGAATACTTGATGCGTCATCATCAACAAGTGGTCGCCAAGGACCGCTTGATGGAGCAACTGTACCCGGATGACGACGAGCGCGATCCAAACGTGATCGAAGTGCTGGTCGGCCGCCTGCGCCGCAAGCTGGAAGGCCCGGCAGGGTTCAAGCCGATCGACACCGTGCGTGGCCTGGGCTACCTGTTCAATGAGCGCTGCCGTTGATTCGTTCGCTACGTGTGCGCCTGATGCTGGCGGCCGCCACCCTGGCCGTGCTGTTTATGCTCGGCTTGTTGCCGGCCATGCAAGGCGCGTTCAGCCTGGCGCTGCAGGATTCCATCGAACAGCGCCTGGCGTCGGATGTGACCACCCTGATATCTGCGGCGCGGGTCGACAATAACCGCCTGCTGATGCCGGCGCAGTTGCCCGATGAGCGTTTCAACCTCACCGACAGTCGGCTGTTGGGCTATATCTACGACCGTGAAGGTCATCTGGTATGGCGCTCACGGGCGACCCAGGAAGAAAACATCAACTACAAACCGCGCTATGACGGGCGCGGCAACGAATTTGCGCGGATTCGCGAGGCCAATGGCCAGGAATTCTTTGTGTATGACGTCGAGGTCCGGCTGCTGGGAGGCAAGAGCGCGGCGTTCAGCATTGTCGCCCTGCAGCCGGTACGCGAATACCAACTGACCCTCGAAGGCCTGCGTGAGAACCTCTACCTCGGGTTCGGCGCGGCGTTGCTGGTGCTGTTGACGCTGTTGTGGCTGGGCCTGACCTGGGGCCTGCAAGCCCTGCGGCGCCTGAGCCATGAGCTCGACCAGATCGAAGGCGGCACCCGCGAAAGCCTCAGCGAAGAACACCCCCGTGAGCTGCTGCGCCTGACCGGCTCCCTGAACCGCTTGCTGCACAGCGAGCGCGAACAGCGTGCGCGCTACCGCGACTCCCTCGATGACTTGGCCCACAGCCTGAAAACGCCACTGGCGGTGTTGCAGGGCGTGAGCGAAGACATGGCCCAGCGCCCCGAAGAACGTAGCCAGGCGTGGGTGTTGCAATCGCAGATCGAACGCATGAGCCAGCAGATCGGTTACCAACTGCAGCGTGCCAGCCTGCGTAAAAGTGGCCTGGTGCGCCATCAGGTCCGCCTGGAACCGGTGGTGCAAAGCCTGTGCGATACTCTGGAAAAGGTTTACCGCGACAAGCGGGTCACCGTGACCTTCGATTTACCGCAGGCCTGCGAAGTGCCCATCGAGAAGGGTGCGTTGCTCGAAATGCTCGGCAACCTGCTGGAAAACGCCTACCGCTTGTGCCTCAAGCAAGTACGTATCAGCCTGGTGGAAAACCTCGATGGCATTGAGCTGTGTATCGAAGACGACGGCCCCGGCGTACCACCGGACCAGCGTGCACGGATCCTGCAGCGCGGCGAACGGCTCGACCGTCAGCACCCGGGGCAGGGGATCGGGCTGGCGGTGGTCAAGGACATCATCGAAAGCTATCACGCGCGGTTGACGTTGGGGGATTCAGCGTTGGGTGGGGCGGCGTTCAGGATTCACTTTCCTGCCTTGTGATCTGCACTGGCCTCATCGCAGGCAAGCCAGCTCCCACACTTGAATGTATTCACACATCAAAATTTGTAAACCCGATCAACTGTGGGAGCTGGCTTGCCTGCGATGAGGCCCTCCCAGCCGATACGCCTCTAACTCTCCTGCGCTCTGTAGGCCCCCGGCGTCAACCCCGTCCACTTCTTGAACGCCCGATGAAACGCCGACGGTTCGGAAAATCCCAACTGCTCGGCGATCTCCTGCAAAGACAAATCCGCCCGCCCCAGGTGGTAAATGGCGATATCCCGGCGTAGCTCATCCTTCAATGCCTGAAAACTTGTGCCTTCTTCGCGCAGGTGGCGGCGCAGGGTCTGTGGGCTGATGTGCAGGTGCTGGGCAACGGCTTCCAGGTCTGGCCAGGGCGTGCGGTCGCGGCTCAGCAGGCGGCGCAACTGGCTGCTCAGGCTGTCGCCTTCATCCGGCCGGGACAACAAGTCGGCAGGGGAGCGCTGCAAGAAGTGCTTGAGGGTGCGTTCATCCTGCAACAGCGGCAGGCTCAGGTAGCGGCTGGGAAACACCAGGCTGCTGTTCGGCGCGCCGAACACCTGAGGGCAGGGGAACAGCAGGTCGTATTCACCGGCATGGGCTGGCATCGGGTAACTGAAGGTGGCCTGCTGCAGCCGGATACGCTGGCCGATCAACCAACTGCCCAGGCGATGCCAGATCACCAGCAGGCATTCACTGAGGAAGTGGTCCGGGTCCCATAGCTGTGAGTCGTCCAGGCTCAGGCGCGCCATGTCGCCCTCTTTGGTCAGCTGCCAGCGTGGGCCTTGGGGGAACAGGCTATAAAACAATAAGCCGCGCTCCAGCGCCTTCTCCAGCGTGCGGCAATGGATCAGCGCGTGGCACATCATGGCGAAAGTGCCGCGTTTGCTCGGCCCTTCGGCAAATCCGAGGTATTCGTCATCCAACCCCAGCCAGAGCATTTGCAGCAAGCGCGTAAATTGCTCTGGAGCGATGCGGGCGCGGGGTTCGGTCAGTAGTTCCGGGGTGATGCCCACCTGCTGCAACACCCCCGAGTAGTCAAAACCGACCCGGCGCGCACCGCCGAGTGCCGCTCGGGCGTAATGGCTGGCGATGGTACGTTCACGCATGCAAGGGCCTCATCCATGGAGTGGCGAATGGTAGCCATCACCCGGCGGAGCGACAAGGCGGATATCCGCCAAATTGTAGGACGAGACAGGATGAGTGGGCGGAAATCCGCCACTGTGTTGCACTCTCCGGAGTCGCCCGTGAACCCCAAGCCCCGATGTCTAAAGGCCTTCAGCGCGTTTAAGCAAAGTGGCACGCTGTTTGCGATAAGGATTACAGCGCAGGCTTGCTCCTACAGGCTTCGCAAACAACAAATCCCTCCAGTGCAGGAGGGTTCGCAATTCAAGTGCCGTGGGCAATGGCGGATATTTGCCACACGGGACGATTGAGGAACTTTGCAATGACGACTCGTCAGCCAATCTACAAATCCCTGTATTTCCAGGTGATCGTTGCAATCGTTATCGGTATTTTGCTCGGCCACTTCTACCCGCAGACCGGCGTGGCCCTCAAGCCACTGGGTGACGGCTTTATCAAGCTGATCAAAATGGTCATCGCCCCGATCATCTTCTGTACCGTGGTCAGCGGCATCGCTGGCATGCAAAGCATGAAGTCGGTGGGCAAGACCGGCGGCTACGCGCTGCTGTACTTCGAAATTGTTTCCACCATCGCCCTGCTGATTGGCTTGGTCGTGGTCAACGTGGTGCAGCCGGGCGCCGGCATGCACATCGACGTCGCGACCCTGGATGCTTCCAAGGTGGCAGCCTACGTCACCGCCGGTAAAGACCAGAGCATCGTCGGCTTTATCCTCAACGTCATCCCGAACACCATCGTCGGCGCCTTCGCCAACGGCGACATCCTGCAAGTGCTGATGTTCTCGGTGATCTTCGGTTTCGCCCTGCACCGCCTGGGTGCCTACGGCAAGCCGGTGCTGGACTTCATCGATCGCTTCGCCCACGTGATGTTCAACATCATCAACATGATCATGAAGCTCGCCCCAATCGGTGCCCTGGGTGCCATGGCGTTCACCATCGGCGCCTACGGTGTCGGTTCCCTGGTGCAACTGGGCCAGTTGATGATTTGCTTCTACATCACCTGCATCCTGTTTGTGGTGCTGGTGCTGGGCGCTATCTGCCGCGCTCACGGTTTCAGCGTGTTGAAGCTGATCCGCTACATCCGTGAAGAACTGCTGATCGTACTGGGCACCTCGTCTTCCGAATCCGCACTGCCACGCATGCTGATCAAGATGGAGCGCCTGGGCGCGAAGAAGTCCGTGGTCGGCCTGGTGATTCCAACCGGTTACTCCTTCAACCTCGACGGTACGTCGATCTACCTGACCATGGCGGCCGTGTTCATCGCCCAGGCGACCGACACCCACATGGATATCACTCACCAGATCACCCTGCTGCTGGTGCTGCTGCTGTCGTCCAAAGGCGCTGCTGGCGTGACCGGTTCGGGCTTCATCGTACTGGCCGCCACCCTGTCGGCCGTTGGTCACCTGCCGGTTGCCGGCCTGGCGCTGATCCTGGGTATCGACCGTTTCATGTCCGAAGCCCGTGCGCTGACCAACCTGGTGGGTAACGCAGTTGCCACCATCGTTGTGGCCAAGTGGGTCAAGGAACTGGACACCGACAAGCTGCAAAGCGAGTTGGCGTCTGGCGGTACCGGTATCTCGGAAACCCGCGAGCTCGATGACCTGGGCGTGGCTGAAGGCCCGGCGCCTGTCGTCAAGTAAGTGGCTGTTGGCGTGAACTGACGCCAACGCTATCCGTAAACGCCCCGACTGGTTCGGGGCGTTTGCGTTTCTGGCGGGATACAACGGATATTTTTGGTTTACAGTGAGCGCGACAGTACTTACCGGAGGCCTGATGGACAGTGTGGATCTGAACGTCCTGCGCAGCGTACTGCAATGGCGCCGCGCCGGGGAGCGCGTGATGTTGTACAGCGTGGTGCAAACCTGGGGCAGCGCGCCGCGCCCGCCGGGGGCGATGCTGGCCCTGCGCGGTGATGGCGTGGTGATTGGTTCGGTGTCGGGCGGTTGCATCGAGGATGACTTGATCGCGCGGCTGCAGGACGGCCGCTTACCCGCTGACGGCCCGCCCGTGCAGTTGGTGACCTACGGCGTCACTCGCGACGAGGCGGCGCGTTTTGGCCTGCCCTGCGGCGGCACCCTGCGGCTTACCGAGGAGCGCGTGGAAGAGTGGGGTTGGGTCGAAGCGCTGCTGGCGCGTTGTGAAGATCATCAGATCGTCGCTCGCGAGCTGAACCTGGCCACCGGCGAGGTGACGTTGAGCGCCGCCAGCAAGACCGACGTGGTGAGCTTCGACGGCGAACGCTTGCGCGCCATCTATGGCCCGCGCTGGCGCCTGCTGTTGATCGGCGCCGGGCAGCTGTCGCGCTACGTAGCGGAAATGGCACGCCTGCTGGATTTCGAAGTGCTGATCTGCGACCCCCGCGAAGAGTTCGTCTACGGCTGGGAAGACCAGCATGGACGCTTTGTGCCGGGCATGCCCGACGAGGCGGTGTTGAATATCCATACCGATGAGCGCACGGCCATTGTCTGCCTGACCCACGATCCACGTCTGGATGACATGGCGTTGCTGACGGCGCTGAACTCCACGGCGTTCTATATCGGCGCCCTGGGTTCGCGGGTCAATACCCAGAAGCGTCGGGAGAACCTGGCCGCGCTGGGCCTGTCGGCGGAAGCCATCGCACGTTTGCACGGGCCGATCGGCCTGCACATCGGCAGCCATACGCCGGCGGAAATTGCGCTGTCGCTGATGGCGGAAATTGTTGCGATCAAGAACGGTGTGGCACCGATGCAGAAGAAACCGATGGCAGTGGTGGCTGAGTGACGGTGACGGCGATTGTGCTGGCGGCGGGGCAGGGCAGTCGTTTTCGCGCTGAAGCCGGAGCGGATCAAGACAAATTGCTCGCCGCCAGCGTGGGGCTGGATGGCGTTACTCGGCCGGTCATCGAGCAGGTATTGGTGAACCTGCCGGCGACGCTTGTTGAACGCTGGGTGGTGACCTCGCCGGAGCGCCTTGAGGTTATTCGGCTGGCTGAGGCGCATGGTTGCAAGGTCCTGCTGCTGGAATCGGCCGGTATGGGCGACAGCATTGCGGCGGCGGTCAAGGCCAGCGATGCAGCGGATGGGTGGCTAGTGGTGTTGGGGGATATGCCGTTTATTCAGTCATCGAGTATCGAACGGGTGATTGCCTGCGTGGAGGGCGTCACTGTACCGGTATCTGCCGGGCAGTACGGGCACCCGGTGGCTTTCCATCACAGGTTTGGGCCGGCGCTGATGGCGCTGAGTGGGGATCGTGGGGCCAGGCCTTTATTTGCACAAACACAGGTGCGAGAGGTGCAGGTAGATGATCCTGGTGTGCTTTGGGATGTGGATGTGCCGCAACGGTTGAGTTTTACTGCAGGTTAAGTGTGGCAGCTGGCTTGCCTGTGATAGCCATAGGTATCTACTTAGAGCCGACGTTGGACCTGTGGCGAGGGAGCTTGCTCCCGTAACGGCCTGATAGCCGGCGCTTATCTACCTGACGCACCACCGTCCAATGTGGGAGCTGGCTTGCCTGCGATAGCGGCCTGACAGTCAACACAGTTGGATTGTGTACATATCCATTCCTGCGGTAACGGCCACTTAGGGTTCCGCCCTGACGGCGGCTAAACCGGCATCCCTGCCGGTTTACCCTCCAAATCCCTGTCGAATTCCGGCCAGCGTGGTTTGACGGGGCGCCTAAGATCAAAAGCAGATCAAGAGCGACTCGCTTCGCATCGTGGTTACCGTCTGCCGTTACAGCCCACAAAGTTGTGTAGATAACTCTGCTGCGATAGCGGTGTGTCAGTCACCGCCACGCTGGCTGAATCGACGCTATCGCAGGCAAGCCAGCTCCCACAGTGATCGCATTCCAGGTCGAGATAATCAGCCATAAAAAAGCCCCGCCTGATCACTCGGGCGGGGCTTTTTAGTGGCTTATGGAATCAGACGAGGGGTTTAGGCTCGTGCTCTGCTTCCTGGGCCTCGTGCTCTACCGCCTTGGCTGCGGCTGCAGCAGCTTCGGCTTCCTTGCGGCGACGACGCACTTCACGCGGGTCGTTCGGCGCACGGCCGTTTTCGGTGAGGGCGCTTGCAGGTGCAGCTTCAACCACTGGGGCGGCCACTTCGGCAACCACTGGGGCTTCAACTTCAACCACGGGCGCAGGCTCAGCAACCGGCGTCGGCTCAACCACTGGGGCTGGCTCGGCGACGACTTCAGCAACCGGTGCCGGTGCTTCTTCTACCACTGGGGCAGGCGCTGGCGCTTCAACCGGTGCAGCCGGTTCGGCAGTCCACTGGAAGGCGGTCTGTTCTTCGCGAACTTCACGCACAGCCGGGGCGGCTTCTTCGACCACCGGAGTTTCTACAGCCGCTTCGACTACTGGCTGAGGCTCAACCGATGGAGCTGGCTCAACGGCAACCACGTCGGTTTCTGGCTGTGCATCGCGAACCGGGGCAACTTCCACTTCCGGAACCACTGGGGCTTCGACAGTGGTCGTGGCTTCAACGACTGGCGCTTCAACAACCGGCGCTTCAACCGCTGGGGTTTCGGCGGCTGGCGCTTCTACGGCAACAGTGTCTTCGACGGCAGCGGTAGCGCGTTCGGCTTGCTCGTGAGCCTGGGCTTCAGCAGGTGCGCTGATGACTGAGCTGGCAACGGCAGCGGTAACGGCCAAGCCGGCAGCCAGTTCGGCGCCTGTTGGCTCGTTGTTGGCAGCTTCTGGGTTCTCGCCGGTTTCTTCCGAACCTTCGATTACGTTGCCGTTGGCATCACGCTGACGCTCACGACGGTTGCTGCGACGACGCTGGCCACGGGAGCGGCGGCGTGGACGATCGCCTTCGGCGTTGTCCTGGCCGTCTTCCTGCAACTGCTCTTCGCCGGTCAGTACTTCTTCTTCGGTGGCAGCAGCGGCTTGCTCGGCGCGTGGTTGACGCTCTTCACGTGGCGGGCGCGGTTGGCGCTCTTCGCGTGGTGCGCGTTCTTCACGCGGCTGGCGGGCCGGGCGTTCTTCAGTGCTAACGGCTGCGGCAGCGGCAACGGCAGGTGCCGCGTCCAGAGGCTCACGCAGTTCACGCACGCGTTCTTCACGCTCGCCACGCGGCTTGCGATCTTCACGTGGAGCGCGTGGGGTACGTGGGGCGCGCTCTTCACGCGGTGCACGTTCTTCACGGGCTACGGTCGGGGTGTCTTCACGGGCTTCGCGAGGCGCACGCTCTTCACGTGGTGCGCGTTCTTCACGCGGGGCACGTTCTTCGCGAGGCTTGCGCTCTTCGTCACGGCGGCCATTGCGGTTACGGCTCTGCTGGCGACCGTTGCGACGCTCTTCATTGCGTGCTGGGCGCTCGGTGGCAGGCTTTTCAACCACAACCGGGGCTGCAGGCTCTTCCTTGGTGGCGAACAGGCTGACCAGCGACTTCACCAGGCCCTTGAACAGGCTTGGCTCAGGCAGGGCGGCCGGCGCGGCAACCGGGGCGGCAGCTTCGGTCGGTACCGGTGCGTTGGCACGGGCCGGTGCAGTCTTCACCGCGGCTTCCTGGCGAACCAGGGTGCGGGTCGCAGCGGCTGGCTGGACTTCTTCGACTTCGGCGGCAGCCGCGGCGATTTCATAGCTGGACTGCCCGCTATGGGCTTCCGGGCTGTCGTCACGCAAGCGCTGGACTTCGAAGTGCGGCGTCTCGAGGTGATCGTTCGGCAAGATGACGATACGGGCACGGGTGCGCAGTTCGATCTTGGTGATCGAGTTGCGTTTTTCATTGAGCAGGAAGGCGGCAACCGGAATCGGCACTTGTGCGCGAACTTCGGCGGTGCGGTCTTTCAGGGCTTCTTCTTCGATCAGGCGCAGGATCGCCAGGGACAGCGATTCAACGTCACGGATGATGCCGGTACCGTTGCAACGCGGGCAGACGATTCCGCTGCTCTCGCCCAGGGATGGGCGCAGGCGCTGACGGGACATTTCCAGCAGGCCGAAGCGCGAGATGCGGCCGACTTGCACGCGAGCGCGGTCAGCTTCCAGGCATTCGCGGACTTTCTCTTCCACGGCGCGCTGGTTCTTGGCAGGGGTCATGTCGATGAAGTCGATCACGATCAGGCCGCCGATGTCACGCAGGCGCAGCTGGCGGGCGATTTCTTCAGCCGCTTCCAGGTTGGTCTGCAGGGCGGTTTCTTCGATGTCGCTGCCTTTGGTCGCACGTGCCGAGTTGATGTCGATGGACACCAGGGCTTCGGTCGGGTCGATCACGATGGAGCCGCCGGAAGGCAGTTCGACCACGCGCTGGAAGGCGGTCTCGATCTGGCTTTCGATCTGGAAACGGTTGAACAGCGGCACGCTGTCTTCGTACAGCTTGATCTTGCTGGCGTACTGCGGCATCACCTGGCGAATGAAAGTCAGGGCTTCGTCCTGGGCTTCAACGCTGTCGATCAGCACTTCGCCGATGTCCTGGCGCAGGTAGTCGCGGATGGCGCGGATGATCACGTTGCTTTCCTGGTAGATCAGGAACGGCGCGGAACGATCCAGGGACGCTTCTTTGATAGCGGTCCACAGTTGCAGCAGGTAGTCGAGGTCCCACTGCATTTCTTCGCTGCTGCGGCCAAGGCCGGCAGTGCGCACGATCAGACCCATGTCGGCCGGTGCGATCAGGCCGTTCAGCGCTTCACGCAGTTCGTTACGCTCTTCGCCTTCGATGCGACGGGAAATACCGCCGGCACGTGGGTTGTTCGGCATCAGCACCAGGTAACGACCGGCGAGGCTGATGAAGGTGGTCAGGGCTGCGCCCTTGTTGCCACGTTCTTCTTTTTCGACCTGGACGATGACTTCCTGGCCTTCGCTCAGGACGTCCTTGATGTTCACGCGGCCTTCAGGGGCTTTCTTGAAGTATTCGCGGGAGATTTCTTTGAGGGGCAGGAAGCCGTGGCGCTCGGAGCCGAAATCGACAAAGGCAGCCTCAAGGCTTGGTTCGATGCGAGTGATACGGCCTTTATAGATGTTGGCCTTTTTCTGCTCGCGTGCACCGGATTCGATGTCCAGGTCGTAGAGACGTTGGCCATCTACCAGTGCAACACGCAACTCTTCGGGTTGAGTTGCGTTAATCAGCATTCTTTTCATGTTGTACCGTCGGTTTCCGGGCTGCCGGAAACGGCGTTCGGCACACACGACTTCTCACGGTCGGTGTCAGGTGCGTCAAGAGTGGTTGGCCACTCCAGTGTCCAGCAACATCGGCCAATTGGGCCGGTATCGCGACGGACGCGTCCTGCTCGTTAGCGGTGGTGACAAAGGCACCACTTCAACAAAAGCTAAGGTCAGGAGGAGGAATCAACCGGCGACTGTGGACGAGATGAAGCGTCTAAAACAAGCCTAGTGCTACACAGTCCGACGGTTGTGCATCTCCACCCTACACGTATCCCTGATAATTCGGGTGCTGCCGCGCGCAGAATCCGCAGCGGGTTGGCATTTACCGTGTTCTCCAATGGGGAGTCCACGCTCATGGCTAAACAAGACTAGGTGTGGGCGGTTGCGCTCTCACTCAGCTCTTAACAGGCGTTGTTTCCGAAGCATTCGCCATGGTCTGGCTCAAAACTGACTGCACTTTGTGAACTGGCCGTAAATATCGGCGCAAAAGGCGAGTATTCACTCTGCTTTCTGCACTCGCTTCAGGCCTCATGTCACCTGCGCTTGTTACAATCTTGAGCCTTCCTGGGTGGCGAAAGCCCCGTAGGACGGCCTCGCGTCCTGATGAATTGCGATGGTCAGGGCCGGCAGTTTGCCGCATGTCCTCTGTCCAGGCCGCTTTTGGCGGCGTTCGCGACTATAGCAGTAATGATTAAGTGCTTCAATTCCATAAAAAATTGTTATCATCGCCGCCATGACGACTACCACCCCCCCGACCCCCAGCGTCCAGCTGCTTGAGGTCTCGCCGGAATATGCCGGCCAACGCATCGACAACTTTCTTTTGGCCAGGCTCAAAGGCGTGCCCAAGACCTTGATTTATCGCATTTTGCGTAAAGGCGAAGTGCGCGTGAACAAGGGGCGCATCAAGCCTGAGTACAAGCTGCAGGCGGGCGATATCGTCCGTGTGCCGCCCGTGCGCGTGCCTGAGCGCGACGAGCCGGTGCCGCTGGCCCAAGGCCTGTTGCAGCGCCTGGAAGCGTCGATTGTGTTCGAAGACAACAAGCTGATCGTGATCAACAAGCCCTGTGGTATTGCGGTTCACGGCGGCAGTGGCTTGAACTTCGGCGTGATCGAAGCCTTTCGTCAGTTGCGCCCGGATGCCAAGGAGCTGGAACTGGTGCACCGCCTGGACCGTGACACCTCCGGCCTGTTGATGATCGCCAAGAAGCGCAGCATGTTGCGCCACTTGCACACCGCCCTGCGTGGCGACGGCGTGGACAAACGCTACATGGCGCTGGTGCGCGGCAACTGGGCCAGCTCGATCAAGAGCGTGCGTGCGCCGCTGCAGAAGAGCAACCTGCGCTCCGGCGAGCGCATGGTCGAAGTGGACGAGGAGGGCAAAGAGGCCCTGACCCTGTTCAAGGTGCTGCGTCGCTTCGGTGACTTCGCCACGATGGTCGAGGCCAAGCCGGTCACTGGCCGTACTCACCAGATTCGTGTGCATACCCTGCATGCGGGCCACTGCATTGCGGGCGACACCAAGTATGGCGACGAAGATTTTTCCAAGGAGATTCGCGACCTGGGCGGCAAGCGCCTGTTCCTGCATGCCTACATGCTCACCGTGCCGCTGCCCGATGGCGGCGAGCTGAAATTGCAGGCGCCGGTCGATGAAATGTGGGCCAAGACCGTGGAGCGTTTGAGTGTCGCACCTTGACTACAAGCTGCTGATCTTCGATTGGGACGGGACGCTGGCCAATTCCATTGGCCGCATCGTCGAGTCCATGCACATGGCGTCGACCCGCTCGGGCTTTGAGTTGTGCACGGACCTGGCGGTCAAGGGCATTATCGGCCTGGGTTTGCCTGAAGCCATTCGCACCCTGTACCCCGACATCAGCGACGCCGAGTTGGTAGCGTTTCGCGAGCACTACGCCGACCACTACATTGCGCTGGAAGCTACGCCTTCGCCGCTGTTTGAAGGCGTGGTGCAATCGCTGCAAGCGTTTCGTGCCCACGGTTATCACCTGGCGGTCGCCACCGGCAAGGCTCGTCGCGGCCTGGACCGTGTGCTCAAGGCTCACGGCTGGGAAGATTACTTTGATATCACCCGGGCTGCGGATGAAACCGCCAGCAAGCCTCATCCCTTGATGCTGGAGCAGATCCTTGCGCACTGTGGCGTTACGCCACGCGAGGCATTGATGGTGGGTGATGCGTCTTTCGATCTGATGATGGCCCGCAATGCGGGCATGGATAGTGTCGCCGTCAGCTACGGCGCCCAGTCTGCCGAGGCGTTGCAGCAGTACGAACCGAGGCTGACGATTGATCATTTTTCCGAACTGCAGGCCTGGCTCAGCCGGGCCCGATAAGTCTTTGCTGGGGTTAATGGCATGAGTGACGAGTGGAAGGCGCCTGAAAAGGCCGAGAGCAGTGATGATAAAAGCTGGAAGCTGTTGGAGAAGACCCTCTTGGCCAGCGTCCAGGAACAGCGGCGTTCGCGGCGCTGGGGGATTTTCTTCAAGCTGCTGACCTTTGTGTACCTGCTTGGGATGCTGGCGCTGTTCAGTCCGCTGATGGACATGGAAAAGAGCGCCACCCGTGGCAGTCACTACACCGCCTTGATCGAAGTGCGCGGCGTGATTGCCGACAAGGAGCCCGCCAGTGCCGACAATATTGTCACCAGCCTGCGCGCGGCTTTTGAGGATGCCAAGGTCAAGGGCGTTATCCTGCGCATCAACAGCCCAGGTGGCAGCCCAGTGCAGTCGGGTTATGTGTATGACGAGATTCGTCGTCTGCGCGCCTTGCATCCGGATACCAAGCTCTATGCCGTAATCTCCGACCTGGGTGCCTCGGGTGCCTATTACATTGCCAGTGCTGCAGACCAGATCTATGCCGACAAGGCCAGCCTGGTGGGTTCTATCGGTGTGACAGCGGCCGGTTACGGTTTTGTTGGTGCCATGGAGAAGCTGGGGGTCGAGCGTCGCACCTATACCTCGGGTGAGCATAAGTCGTTCCTCGATCCTTTTCAGCCGCAGAAGGCGGATGAAACCGCGTTCTGGCAGGGCGTGCTCGACACTACCCATCGTCAGTTCATCGCCAGCGTCAAGCAGGGGCGTGGGGATCGCTTGAAAGATAAGGAGCATCCGGAGCTGTTCTCCGGCCTGGTATGGTCGGGCGAGCAGGCATTGCCGCTGGGCTTGATTGACGGCTTGGGCAGCGCCAGCTCGGTGGCGCGGGATGTAGTGGGTGAGAAGGAGTTGGTGGATTTTACGGTCGAGGAATCGCCGTTTGATCGCTTCTCCAAGAAGCTCGGTGCCAGTGTGGCGGAGAAGTTGGCGCTGTACATGGGCTTCCAGGGGCCGTCCCTGCGCTGAAATTCCAAGCTAGGTGTAGATCAACTGTGGGAGCGGGCTTGCCCGCGATAGCGATGGATCAGTCGATATAAGTGTCGCCTGGTACATCGCTATCGCAGGCAAGCCAGCTCCCACATTGCTTTACGAAGGTTTCAAGGGATCTGTACGCCTTCGGTCAGCAGCATGTCCACCAGTCGAATCAGTGGCAGCCCAACCAGGCTGGTCGCATCCGGTCCCTCGGTGCTCCGGAACAAGCTCACACCGAGCCCTTCTGCTTTGAAGCTGCCTGCGCAGTCATACGGCTGTTCAATTCGCAGATAGCGCTCAATACGCTCTGCATTCAGTTCGCGCATGTGTACGGTAAACGGCACGCAGTCCACCTGGCAGCGCCCAGTCTCGCTGTTGAGCAGTGCCAGTCCGGTAAGAAAGCTCACACGCTTGCCGCTGGCAGCCAGTAATTGCTCGCGGGCATTTTCGAAGGTGTGCGGCTTGCCGATGATCCGGCCTTCCAGTGCGGCGACCTGATCCGAGCCAATGATTAGATGGCCAGGATGGCTGGCGGCGAGGGCGCGGGCCTTTTGTTCGGCCAGGCGCTTGACCAGTTCGATGGCGGATTCATCCGGGCTGTGGCTTTCGTCGATATCCGGCGAGCTGCAGGTGAACGGCAGGTGCAGGCGACTCAGTAATTCCCGGCGATAAACCGAGCTGGACGCGAGTAATAAAGGCAGCATATACGTCTCCTCAAGGCAGTCGCCGATTCTAGCGACGTGACCGGCTGACGCACAGGGCTGAATTTCCTTTGACATGGCCGGGTGCATCCCTATAATGCTGCGCCTATGTTGAATGACCCGATTCCACCTCACGTTGACCCGCGCAAATTGGCTGATCGTGGCACCACCCTTCAAGGTGAAGTGCTGCTGGCCGATTTGGAGAGACTCTGCGACCCGCTTTCCGACACTGTCGGTACGGTGCAGGCGAAATTCGTTTTTGAACGAGATGAACGTAAATCTGTGGTAATCCACAGCGTTATCGACACCGAAGTCAAAATGGTTTGCCAGCGTTGTCTTGAGCTGGTCACCCTGCCGATCCACAGCGAATGCAGTTATGCTGTGGTGAAAGAGGGTGCGAATACCCAGTCGTTGCCGAAAGGTTATGACGTGCTGGAACTGGGCGAAGATCCATTGGATCTGCATGCACTGATCGAGGAGGAGCTTTTGCTCGCCTTGCCCATTGTGCCTGCTCATCATCCGGAAGAATGCCAGCAGCCGGAGGGTCTCGATGACGAGGCCGAGCCGAGCGAGGACGAGGTAACGCGGTCCAACCCGTTCAGTGTATTGGCGCAGTTAAAGCGTGACCCAAACGTTTAGGAGTTAATCAATTATGGCTGTTCAGCAGAACAAAAAATCCCGCTCCGCCCGTGACATGCGCCGTTCGCACGACGCTCTCGAGGCTAGCACCCTGTCCGTGGAAAAGACCACTGGTGAAGTTCACCTGCGTCACCACGTATCGCCAGAAGGCGTATACCGTGGCCGTAAAGTGATCGACAAGGGCGCTGACGAGTAATCACTTGTCTGCTCAAGTCATCGCGATTGACGCAATGGGCGGGGACTTCGGTCCCCGCAGCATTGTTCAGGCCTGCATTGCCAGCCTGTCTGCCACGCCCTCGCTGCACCTGACCCTCGTCGGTCAACCCTCCCTACTTGAAGAACTGATTGCCAGCCATCCGGCGGTGGATCGCGCGCGCCTGACGATTGCGCCAGCCAGCGAAACCATCAGCATGGATGAAAAACCGGCGGTTGCCCTGCGTGGCAAACCCGATTCTTCAATGCGGGTGGCCCTTGAGCTGTTGCGTGATGGCAAGGTGCAAGCCTGTGTCAGTGCCGGCAACACGGGCGCGTTGATGGCCTTGTCACGGCATGTGCTCAAAACCTTGCCAGGTATTGATCGGCCGGCGATGGTGGCGGCGATCCCGACGCAGAAGGGCTATTGCCAGCTGCTGGACCTGGGCGCCAATGTTGATTGCAGCGCCGAGCACCTGCTGCAGTTCGCCGTAATGGGCTCGGTGGCCGCCGAAGCGCTGGGCGTGGCCCGGCCCAGGGTTGCCCTGCTGAATATCGGTACCGAGGACATCAAGGGCAACCAGCAAGTCAAGCTTGCCGCCACCTTGCTACAAAGCGCGCGGGGCTTGAACTACATCGGCTTTGTTGAAGGTGATGGTTTGTACCGTGGTGAAGCTGATGTGGTGGTGTGCGACGGCTTTGTCGGTAATATCCTGCTCAAGTCCAGCGAAGGCCTGGCAACCATGATTGCCACGCGTATTGAAGCTTTGTTCAAGCGCAACCTGGCGTCACGTATGGTGGGGGCCTTGGCGTTGCCCCTGATGCGACGCTTGCAGGCTGACCTGGCGCCAGCACGGCACAACGGTGCAAGCTTTCTTGGCTTGCAGGGCATTGTGGTAAAAAGCCATGGCTCGGCCGGTGTGCTGGGCTTTCAAAGTGCAATTGCACGGGCCTTGATCGAGATTCAGGAGAACCTGCCGCAACGCTTGCACGGCCGTCTCGAGGATCTGTTGCCTTAGGCGAATTGGCCCGGGAGTGCTTAAATGTGACCGGCCAGTTCAATTGACCATCCAATCAGTCAGTTTCGTTCGCGCCCACCGTAGGCGCGAGCATTTTTGACGACCAGATCATTAGGGGCTTGTTACATGTCTACATCCCTCGCATTCGTCTTTCCAGGGCAGGGTTCGCAGTCCCTCGGCATGTTGGCCGAGCTGGGCGCGCAATACCCGCTGATCCTGGACACCTTCAAGGAAGCTTCCGACGCCCTGGGTTATGACCTGTGGGCACTGACCCAGCAAGGGCCGGAAGCATTGCTCAACCAAACCGATAGAACTCAGCCGGCCATCCTGACCGCCTCGATCGCCCTGTGGCGCTTGTGGCTGGCAGAAGGCGGCGCACGCCCTGCCTTCGTCGCGGGTCACAGCCTGGGCGAATACAGCGCCCTGGTGGCCGCGGGCAGCCTGACCTTGGCTGAAGCGGTCAAACTGGTCGAGCGTCGTGGTCAACTGATGCAAGAAGCCGTTCCGGCCGGGCAGGGCGGCATGGCCGCTATCCTGGGCCTGGACGACGCGGTGGTGATCGAGGCCTGCGCCGAAGCGGCGCAAGGCGAAGTGGTCAGCGCGGTGAACTTCAACTCCCCAGGTCAGGTGGTGATCGCCGGTGCAAAGGCGGCCGTCGAGCGTGCCATCGAGGGTTGCAAGGCCCGTGGCGCCAAGCGAGCGTTGCCATTGCCGGTGAGCGTACCGTCCCACTGCGAACTGATGCGCCCGGCGGCCGAGCGCTTTGCCGAGTCTATCGCTGCCATCAACTGGCAGGCGCCGCAGATCCCGCTGGTGCAGAACGTCAGCGCGGCCGTGGCCGCCGACCTCGACACCCTCAAGCGCGATCTGCTGGAGCAACTGTACAAGCCAGTTCGCTGGGTTGAATCGGTCCAGACCCTGGCCGCCAACGGTGCCACCGAACTGGTCGAGTGCGGCCCGGGCAAAGTCCTGGCCGGCTTGAACAAGCGCTGCGCCGACGGTGTGTCGACCGCCAACCTCAATACCCCAGAAGCCTTCGCTGCCGCTCGCGCGGCACTGGCCTGAATCCCGTACTTAGGAGAAGCCTGCATGAGTCTGCAAGGTAAAGTTGCACTGGTTACCGGCGCAAGCCGTGGCATTGGCCAGGCGATCGCCCTGGAGCTGGGCCGTCAGGGCGCCGTTGTGATCGGCACCGCCACCTCCGCCTCGGGCGCCGAGCGTATCGCCGCGACCCTGAAGGAAAACGGCGTGCAAGGTACCGGTCTTGAACTGAATGTGACCAGCGATGAGTCCGTGGCTGCCGTACTGGCCCAGATCACTGCTCAGTTCGGTGCACCGGCTATCCTGGTGAACAACGCCGGGATCACCCGTGACAACCTGATGATGCGCATGAAAGACGACGAGTGGTACGACGTGGTCGATACCAACCTGAACAGTCTGTTTCGCCTGTCCAAGGGCGTTTTGCGCGGCATGACCAAGGCGCGTTGGGGCCGAATTATCAATATTGGCTCCGTAGTGGGTGCCATGGGCAACGCAGGCCAAGTAAACTATGCCTCTGCCAAGGCCGGCCTGGAAGGTTTCAGCCGCGCACTGGCGCGTGAAGTCGGCTCGCGGTCGATTACGGTCAACTCGGTGGCCCCTGGGTTCATCGACACCGATATGACCCGCGAACTGCCGGAAGCACAGCGCGAAGCCTTGCTGACGCAGATTCCGCTGGGCCGTCTGGGCCAGGCCCAAGAGATCGCGAATGTGGTCACTTTCCTGGCATCTGACGGTGCGGCATACGTGACTGGGGCTACAATCCCGGTTAACGGCGGGATGTACATGAGTTAAATTGTGACGGATCGCTTCAAAAAAATGTCATACGAGCTGTCTAAAATCCGTTATAAAGCTGCAACTTAATTTATAGGCAGGTGGCCGACCGGGTACAGGGTGAAGCTTTCAGTTGAAAAGCTGAAATGGCTTTCTATACACTTACCCACTGGCCAGCTGCCTGAATTTGTCCATTAGGAGTTAAACAAGGTATGAGCACCATCGAAGAGCGCGTCAAGAAAATCGTCGCCGAGCAACTGGGCGTTAAGGAAGAAGAAGTGGTCAACACTGCTTCCTTCGTAGAAGACCTGGGTGCCGATTCCCTTGACACCGTTGAGCTGGTGATGGCTCTGGAAGAGGAATTCGAGACCGAAATCCCGGACGAAGAAGCTGAAAAAATCACTACTGTTCAAGCTGCCATCGACTACGTTACTAGCCACCAGGCGTAATAGTTTGTAGTCGTCGCTTGCTGTCAGGGAAAAACCGCACTGCTGTAAAGGCGTGCGGTTTTTTCTTTAGCGGCGATGAAAAGTGTCGTCATTAGAAAAAGGAGAGTGCTGTGTCGCGTAGACGCGTCGTAGTCACCGGTATGGGTATGTTGTCGCCACTGGGTACGGATGTGCCGAGCAGTTGGCAGGGCATTCTGGCTGGCCGCAGTGGTATTGGTCTGATCGAACACACGGACCTTTCTGCCTATTCCACCCGTTTTGGCGGCTCGGTAAAGGGCTTCAATGTCGAGGAATATCTCTCGATCAAAGAATCCCGCAAGCTCGACCTGTTCATTCAGTACGGCCTGGCTGCCGGGTTTCAGGCTGTGCGTAACGCCGGCCTGGAAGTCACCGACGCCAACCGTGACCGCATCGGCGTGGCCATGGGTTCAGGTATTGGCGGTCTGACCAATATCGAAGAAACCAGCCGCACTTTGCATGAGACTGGTCCACGTCGAATTTCACCGTTCTTCGTACCGGGCTCGATCATCAATATGATTTCCGGCTTCCTGTCCATTCATCTGGGTGCACAGGGACCGAACTACGCAATCGCCACGGCGTGTACCACAGGTACCCACTGCATTGGCATGGCGGCACGCAACATTGCCTACGACGAAGCCGACGTGATGATCGCCGGCGGCGCCGAAATGGCCGCGTGCGGCCTCGGCATGGGCGGCTTCGGCGCGTCTCGTGCGCTGTCGACCCGCAACGACGAGCCGACCCGTGCCAGCCGTCCGTGGGACAAGGGCCGTGACGGCTTTGTGCTCTCCGACGGTGCCGGTGCGCTGGTGCTCGAAGAGCTGGAGCACGCCAAGGCGCGTGGCGCCACTATCTACGCCGAATTGATCGGGTTTGGCATGAGCGGCGATGCTTACCACATGACCTCGCCGCCGTCCGATGGTGCGGGTGCTGCGCGTTGCATCACCAATGCCCTGCGCGATGCGAAGGTCAACCCCAACCAGGTGCAGTACATCAACGCCCATGGCACTTCGACCCCGACCGGCGACCTGGCGGAAGCAGAGGCCATCAAGTCGGTGTTCGGCGAGCACGCCTATAAGCTGGCGGTCAGCTCCACCAAGTCCATGACCGGTCACCTGTTGGGTGCGGCGGGCGCGGTCGAGGCGATCTTCAGTGTGATGGCAATCAGGGATCAGGTCGCTCCGCCGACTATCAACCTTGATGAGCCGGACGAAGGCTGCGACCTGAACTTCGTGCCCCACGAAGCGCAGCCCATGCCGATCGACGTGGCGATTTCCAACTCGTTCGGTTTCGGTGGCACCAACGGTTCCCTGGTGTTCCGCCGGTTCGCCGAGTGATGCACAGCTGGGTCGACGGTCAGTCAGCGGACAGCGTGCCCCTGAAAGATCGCGGCCTGGCCTATGGCGATGGGGTGTTCGAGACCATCGCCGTCAAGGCCGGGCAGCCGTTGCTGCTCGACCGTCACCTGCAACGCCTGGAAGAGGGTTGCCGGCGTTTGGCATTGGTGGTGGATCACGGGTTGATTCGCCACGAAGTGCTGAGCTTCGCCGCCGCCCTTGGCGACGGTATTCTCAAATTGATCCTCACCCGTGGCGACAGCTTGCGCGGTTACGGCATCAACCCTGGCGCCCCGGTGCGCCGCATCTTGCAGGGCAGTGCGCCCGCTGTTTACCCATCTACCCATGAAGTCGAAGGCGTGCGCCTGTTCGCGTGTGCCACGCGCTTGGCGCAGCAGCCGCTGCTGGCCGGTATCAAGCACCTCAATCGCCTGGAGCAGGTGATTGCGCGTGCCGAATGGCAAGATGCCGAACATGCCGAAGGCCTGATGCTGGATATGTCTGGCCGGGTGATCGAAGGCATATTCAGCAATCTTTTCCTGGTGAGCAACGGCTTGTTACTAACCGCTGATCTGAGCCGTTGTGGCGTTGCGGGCGTGATGCGCGCCGAAGTTCTGGCCCAGGCACAAGCGCTGGGCGTCCCGGTGGCCGTGGCCGACATCAGTTTGGAGCAGTTGCAACAGGCCGATGAAGTCTTCGTCTGCAACAGCGTTTATGGCATTTGGCCGGTGCGAGGCTGCGCTGCGATGAGCTGGCCGGTTGGGCCGCTCACCCGTAAACTGCAGGGCATTGTTCGCGCGCTATTGGATATTTGAGTTGATACGAAAACTGGTGTTACTGCTGCAGATCAGCCTGATCTCGGCGGCGTTGCTCGTGGGCTTTTCTGCCTGGAAACTCGACTCTGCCCTCAAGCAGCCCCTGAAGCTGCCTCAGGAGCAGTTGCTCGATGTACCTGCTGGCGCTACGCCGACGGGCACCTTCAATCGTCTGGAAGCCGACGGCGTGCTCGACGATGCATTCTGGTTGCGTCTGTACTGGCGCTTCAACCTCGAAGGCCAGCCACTGCACAGCGGCGAGTACCGCATGAGCCCGGGCCTTACCGCCGAGGGTTTGATCGGCCTGTGGCAGCGCGGCGAAGTGGTGCAGTACAGCCTGACCTTGGTGGAGGGCTGGAATTTCCGTCAGGTGCGCACCGCCCTGGCCAAGCATGAAAAGATCGTGCAGACCCTCGCGGGCCTGACTGACAGCGAAGTGATGGATAAGCTTGGCCACCCAGGTGTGTTTCCTGAAGGGCGGTTCTTCCCCGACACCTACCGTTTTGTCCGCGGCATGACTGATGTCGAGTTCCTGAAAAAAGCCTACAACCGCCTGGACGATGTACTCGCCCAGGAGTGGAGCAAGCGTGCCGCCGACGCGCCCTACACCGACCCTTACCAAGCACTGATCATGGCGTCGCTGGTGGAAAAGGAGACCGGGGTGCCTCAGGAGCGCGGGCAGATTGCCGGTGTGTTTGTGCGTCGCCTGAAGATCGGTATGCTGCTGCAGACCGACCCCACCGTGATCTACGGCCTGGGTGAGCGCTACAACGGTAAATTGACCCGCGCCCACCTCAAGGAAGCCAACCCCTACAACACCTACATGGTCGCCGGCCTGCCGCCCACGCCCATCGCGATGGTCGGCCGTGAGGCCATCCATGCAGCGCTGAACCCGGTACCGGGCAGCAGCCTGTACTTCGTCGCCCGTGGCGATGGTAGCCATATATTCTCGGATAATCTGGATGCGCATAATGCCGCTGTGCGTGAGTTCCAACTCAAGCGCCGTGCCGATTACCGTTCCAGCCCGGCACCGGTGGTGAAACCGCTGGAAGATTCGGCACATTCCAGCGATGCGCCTACCCCCGACGCTCCGATCGAGCCCGCGCCGGACACGACCGCGCCGCAAAGCCCGCAATGACTCTGACTAAGGACTGCCTGTGACTGGCTTGTTTATTACCCTGGAAGGCCCGGAAGGCGCCGGCAAAAGCACTAACCGTGACTACCTGGCCGAGCGCCTGCGTGCGCAGGGCATCGAGGTGGTGCTGACCCGCGAACCGGGTGGTACGCCGTTGGCCGAGCGCATTCGCGACGTCCTGCTGACCCCGGGTGACGAGCCGATGAATCCGGACACCGAGTTGCTCCTGGTGTTTGCCGCCCGTGCCCAGCACCTGGCCGAAGTGATTCGCCCGGCCCTAGCGCGGGGTGCCGTGGTGATCTGCGACCGGTTTACCGATTCCACCTACGCCTACCAAGGTGGGGGCCGGGGGTTGTCCCTGGAGCGCATCACCACACTGGAAACCTTCGTGCAAGGCGATCTGCGCCCCAACCTGACCCTGTTGTTCGACCTGCCGGTGGAAGTGGGCATGGCCCGCGCCAGTGCGCGAGGTCGTCTGGATCGCTTCGAGTTGGAAGGCAAGGCCTTTTTTGATGCGGTGCGCAGCGCTTTCCTGCAGCGCGCCAAGGCCGAACCCGCACGTTATTATCTATTGGACGCCGCCCAGCCGCTGAGTCAGGTGCAACAGGCTATCGACGCGCTGCTGCCCACTCTGTTGGAGCGTAGCCGTGGCTGAGTCCTACCCGTGGCAGGATGGCCTCTGGCAGCAACTGGCGGGGCGCGCCCAGCACGCCCACGCCTATCTGCTGCATGGGCCGGTGGGCATCGGTAAACGCCACCTCGCCGAACGCCTGATGGGCAGCCTGTTGTGCCAACGCCCGGTCAATCTGGAGGCATGTGGCGAGTGCAAGTCCTGCCTGTTGCTCAAGGCTGGCAGTCACCCGGACAACTATGTGCTGGAGCCCGAGGAAGCGGACAAGGCCATCAAGGTCGACCAGGTGCGCGACCTGGTGAGCTTCGTGGTGCAGACCGCGCAGATGGGCGGGCGCAAAGTGGTGCTGATTGAGCCGGTTGAGGCGATGAACATCAACGCGGCCAACGCCTTGCTCAAAAGCCTTGAAGAGCCGTCCGGCGATACCGTGCTGTTGCTGGTGAGCCACCAGTCCAGCCGCTTGTTGCCGACCATTCGCAGCCGTTGCGTGCAGCAGGCTTGCCCGTTGCCCAGCGAGTCCATGAGCCTGCAATGGCTGGCGCAGGCGTTGCCGGAATGCAGCGCAGAAGAACGAGGCGAGTTGCTGACCCTGGCGGCCGGCTCGCCTTTGGCGGCAGTGAAGCTGCAGGCTCAGGGTGTGCGCGAACAGCGTGCACTGGTCGTGGAAGGCGTGAAGAAACTGCTCAAGCAGGAATTGTCCGCCACGCAACTGGCCGAAAGCGCCTGGAAAGATATTCCGCTGTTGCTGCTGTTCGACTGGTTCTGCGACTGGTCCAGCCTGATCCTGCGCTACCAGCTCACCCAGGATGAAAACGGCCTGGGCTTGGCGGATATGCGCAAGGTCGTGCAATACCTGGCGCAAAAAAGTGCCCAGGACAAAGTGCTGAACATCCAGGACTGGATCCTCGCCCAGCGCCAGAAAGTCCTCGGCAAGGCCAACCTCAACCGCGTGCTGTTGCTCGAGGCATTGCTGGTGCAGTGGGTCGGCCTGCTCGGGCGCCGTTAAATTCCGTGGCTGACGGGTGTATCGTTGGCCCTACCTCTTTTGTGACTTAAGCTCAGATTCCTATGCTCGTAGATTCCCATTGCCACCTTGATCGCCTCGACCTTGCCCAGCACGGCGGCTCCCTCGACGTCGCCCTTGAAGCTGCCCGCCAGCGTGGGGTAGGGCACTTCCTGTGCATTGGCGTCAGCGCCGACAACGCCGCCGACGTCAAAGCCCTGGCTGATCGCTACGCCGACGTCGATTGCTCGGTGGGCATTCACCCGCTGGACCTCAAGCCAGGCGAAGCGCCGGCTCTGGACTGGCTACTGGGCGAACTCAACCATCCGCGAGTGGTGGCCATTGGCGAAACCGGGCTGGACTATCACTACGAGCCTGAAGCTGCCGAGTTGCAGCAGGCCTCGTTCCGCCTGCACCTGCAAGCCGCCCAGCAGACGGGCAAGCCGGTGATCGTCCACACCCGAGGCGCCCGTGCCGATACCCTGGCTTTGCTGCGTGAAGCCGCGTTGTCGCAGGCTGGCGTGTTGCACTGCTTTACCGAAGACTGGGACATGGCCAAGGCGGCCCTGGACCTGGGGTTCTATATTTCCCTGTCGGGCATCGTCACCTTCCGCAATGCCGACGCGCTGCGCGATGTGGCCCGCCAGGTGCCCGCCGACCGCCTGCTGGTGGAAACCGACTCGCCGTACCTGGCGCCCATCCCCCATCGTGGCAAACCGAACTTGCCCGAATATGTACGTGACGTGGCTGATTACCTGGCGATGCTGCGCGGCGAGTCGTACGAACGCTTTGCCGAGCAGACTACCGAGAACTTCAAGCGCCTGTTCCCGCTGGCCCACGTAGCCGGTTAGGGCGGCCGAATCCCAGGCAAAAAAAACCCGGGTTCTGGGGGGTGAATCCGGGCTAAGACCATTAGGAGTAAAACAAGGGCACGCAGTCCGTCGGTACCCAGGTCGACGCGTCACTTGGGGGAGATGTCGCGCCGACAGTTGAAGTATTGACCACTATCCCATTCAGTCCAGTCGTGATTGATCGTTTTTTAAACAGATTTGGAATACGCGGCCTTCGGTTGAGTTCTCATTGCGCTGATGGGCAGGTTCAGGTGTTGCGTATTATTTCTGACTGATAACGGCGAAATCGTTGGCGCATTGAAAGTTATGTGCCTGACGGGTTCACATAGACATTGCCCAACGACCGTTCAGTCGGGATAATCCCTCGCACCGGGTAAATCGTATCGCCACGTATCCATGGCCCTGCGCAACCCTCCCTATTTCCGACCTTTGCAGACTCTTCCTCATGCACAAAGAACCCCGTAAGGTCCGTGAATTTCGCCGCCGTGAGCAGGAAATTCTCGACATCGCGCTCAAGCTGTTCCTCGAACAAGGTGAAGACAGCGTCACCGTCGAGATGATTGCGGATGCCGTGGGTATCGGCAAAGGCACGATCTACAAACACTTCAAGTCCAAGGCCGAAATCTACCTGCGCCTGATGCTTGACTACGAGCGCGATTTGAACGAGTTGCTGCACTCGGCGGATGTCGACAAAGACAAGGAAGCCCTCTCCCGCGCTTACTTCGAGTTCCGCATGCGTGACCCACAGCGCTACCGCCTGTTCGACCGCCTGGAAGAGAAGGTGGTCAAAGGTCACCAGGTGCCGGAGATGGTCGAGGAGCTGCACAAGATCCGCGCCTCGAACTTCGAACGCCTAACCCTGCTGATCAAGGGCCGTATCAGCGAAGGCAAGCTTGAAGACGTGCCACCGTATTTCCACTACTGCGCCGCCTGGGCCTTGGTGCATGGCGCTGTGGCGCTGTACCACTCGCCGTTCTGGAGCAATGTGCTGGAAGACCAGGAAGGTTTCTTCCAATTCCTGATGGACATCGGCGTGCGCATGGGCAACAAGCGCAAGCACAGCCCGGAACTGCCGGGCGCCGAGAAGAGCGGCGACACCCCTGCCACGTAAGTCATTCGCCACAGTGATGGCACAACGATTTACTGCCAGGCGCAGTAACCCAGGAATATACTCAGGCAAGGACCTTGCTAAAAGCTGAGTTATGAGTCAGCTTTTAGCGCGCCCGAATTATCCTCTGCCGGAGTGATCCATGATCGTTGATCGTCAAGGCAGGCGTTTTCGCAATTTGCGGATCAGCCTGACTTCAGCCTGCAATTATGCGTGTACCTATTGCGTGCCTGACGGCAAGCGGCTGGTGGCTGCCCAGGATGAACTGTCGGCCGAGGCCATGGCCCGAGGCGTGGCTTATCTGATCGAAGCGGCGGGTATCGAGCGCTTGCGCATTACCGGCGGTGAGCCGTTGGTCAGCCCCAAGTTGGAAGCCTTCATGGGGGCGGTAGGGCAGATGGGCCTGAGCGACATCAGCCTGACCACCAACGGCCAACTGCTGGCGCGTAAACTGCCGTTGCTGGTGGCAGCCGGTATTCGGCGCATCAATGTCTCCCTCGACACGCTGGATGCCGACGCTTTCCGCAGCATCGCCCGTGGCGGCGACCTGGCCACCGTGCTCGATGGCATGGACCAGGCCAGTGCTGCCGGAATCAAGATCAAGGTCAACATGGTGCCGTTGCGCGGCCAGAACCTGGACCAGGTGATGCCGTTGCTCGATTACTGCCTGGCGCGTGGCTACGAGCTGCGCTTTATCGAACTGATGCGCATGGGGCACCTGGCCAAAGACTCCAACGCGTTCCTGCAACAGTTCGTCAGCTTGCAACAGCTGCTCAGCTTGATCGGCGAGCAACATGAATACCTGCAAGCCAACGCCCCCGTCGATGCGACGGCGGTACGCTACGAAGTGCCGGGCAAAGGCTTCTTCGGTGTGATCGCCAACGAGAGTGTGCCGTTCTGCCGCACCTGTTCGCGGTTGCGGTTGTCCTCCACCGGCTGGCTGCATGGGTGCCTGTCCTCCAGCAATCGCCATTATGTCGGTGACTTGCTCGATCAACCGCGTCACCAGGCGTTGCCAGCGTTGCAGGGTTTGTTGATGAAGGCCTTGGCCGACAAGCAGGAAGTGGCGTTTTCGGGCGGTGCCACGATCATGAAGATCATTGGTGGCTAAGCTAAATATTGCGGGTTCACACATTTGATTTGTAGCGCAGCTGAATGGCGCGGATTCTGCATCCCACGCCCCATTCGCCGGTTTCCTGTCACCGGCCTCTGGAGGATTAGGATGCGTAGTCTGGTTTTGCTGCTGGCGTCATTGGCCTTGGGCGGTTGCATGACCGTCAGTGATATGGCCGAAGGCACCCGCTATCAGATGAGCGATGCCGGGCTGCTCGATCACAGCGATACGCGGCGTACCGCCTCGGTGCGCATACAGCCGGACTCCTTTGTGTTTATTGCCCAAGGCGCCTTCGTGCCGCCGGGCAGCGCCTACCCGCGGCCCAATGTGGTGGCCGAGGAAGCATTCAATGGCTTCGTTGAATATTTCCCTATGGTGCGTCGCGCCCGCCAGCCCGAAGGTCTTGAACAGGCCATGGCCGAAGCCCGTGCCGTCGGTGCTCACTACCTGCTGTATTGCCGTTTTGCGGCAGCCGATGACCGTATCGGCAACGCCGACGAGTGGACCGACCAGCAAGCCCTGGACCGCCTTGGCCTGGACAGCGGGGTGATCCAAGTCATGTTGATCGAGACCAGCACCCAGTATTTGATTGATACTGCACGTATTCGCAGTCGTGGCGGTTTACTGACGTTCCACGACACATCGCCACAAGATTTGATCGCTCGCCCCCTGGCGCAATATGCCCGCGGTTTGCTGGGTATGAGTGATCAGTAAGACAGAGGAGCCCGCCATGACCGATTCCGCCAAGGCCAATGATTTATTGGCCCAACTGCCCAAGGGCAAGGGGCCGGCACCGGTACATCTGTGGAACCCGGATTTCTGCGGCAACATCGACATGCGCATCGCCCGCGATGGCACCTGGTTCTACCAGGGCACACCTATCGGGCGAAAGCCGATGGTCAAGTTGTTCTCCAACATCATCCGCCGCGATGGCGACGATTATTTCCTGGTGACGCCCGTGGAGAAGGTCGGCATCCGTGTCGATGACGCACCCTTTGTTGCAGTGACAGTGGAAGTGCAAGGGCAGGGCGAAAGCCAGGTATTGCGTTTTACCACCAACGTCGACGAACAGGTCGAGGCAGGCCTCGAACACCCGCTGCGGGTGGTCACCGACCCCATCACCCAGGAACCCGCCCCCTATGTGCGCGTTCGCACCAACCTCGAAGCCCTGGTGCATCGCAACGTTTTTTACCAGTTGGTGGAGCTGGCGGTGAGCCGTCCGATCAACGGTCAGAACTGGCTTGGCGTCTGGAGCAACGGGGAGTTTTTCCCCATCGGCCTGGAGCCCTGAGGCGGTTTTTGTCTTCAGCCTGAAATAATCCTCTTGCGGTAAACGCGCGCTTTCGGTTATCAATTTGTACATGATTAGACATGTTCGATTTGATAAGAAAAAACGCGTCGTCGATGAGCTCATCCGCCGTATCGAAGGTGGAGTCATGGCCGACGGCTTTCTATTGCCGGGCGAGCACCAACTGGCCGAGGAGTTTGCGGTCAGCCGGGGCACGCTGCGCGAGGCGCTGGCCGAGCTCAAGCGTCGCAACTACATCGCCACCCAGAGCGGCGTCGGTTCGATTGTCACCTTTGACGGCATGGTGTTGGACCAACGCAGCGGTTGGGCCCAGGCCTTGGCCGATACGGGCGCCCAAGTAAGCACCGACGTCCTGCGTTTCGAAGCCGTGACGCGCCCGGATCTGTTCAGCCGTTTCGGCACCGACCAGTTCATTACCCTCGACCGCCTCCGGCGCACGGCTGACGGTACAGCGGTGTCGCTGGAACGCTCGTTGATGCCGGCCGTTGGCGATCTGGAAAACCTGCCCCACATTGGGCTGATCGATAATTCCCTGACCATCACTCTGGCCGCCTACGGCTACGTCGGGGCCGACGGCGACCAGTGGATCGGTGCCGAACCCCTGAGCGATGAAGACGCCGAATTACTCGGGCGCCCCAGCGGTACGGTATTTCTCAAGGCGTCGCGCACCACCTATGATCGTCGCGAGCGTTTCATGGAGCATGTCGAAAGCCTGCTTGACCCGTTGCACTTTCGCCTGCATCTGCAGTTTGGAGCGTCGAAATGAGCCGAGAAAATCGCGCACTTGGCGCCTTTTATGGCCTGGCCCTGGGCGATGCCTTGGGCATGCCCACCCAATCCTTGAGCCGCGAGCAGGTCCAACAGCGCTTCGGTGCCATCACCGCCTTGGAAGACGCCGACGCGGACCAGCCCATTGCGCCCAACATGCCTGCCGGTTCCATCACCGATGACACCGAACAAGCCATCCTGGTTGCCGAGTTACTGGTGCAAGGCCAGGGCAATATCGAGCCCACCGTGCTTGCCCAGCGCCTGATCGACTGGGAAGCAGGGATGCGCGCCAAGGGTTCCCAGGACTTGCTCGGGCCGTCCACCAAGCGCGCGATTGACATGATCCTCGCCGGCCATACCCCGGAAGAATCCGGGCGCTACGGCACCACCAATGGCGCGGCGATGCGCATCACCCCGGTGGGCGTCGCCGCCGATGTTGGCGACCCGGGGCGGTTTATCCAGGCGGTGATCCAGGCGTGCCAGGTCACCCATAACACCAGCCTGGGTATTTCCAGCGCTGCGGCCGTGGCGGCGGTGGTGTCGGCTGGCATCAATGGCGTGGACCTGGGGGAAGCCCTGAATATCGGGACCCAGATTGCCCGACAGGCCGAAAGCCATGGTCACTGGATCGCGGGCGGACGCATTTCTACCCGCATCAGTTGGGCTCGCACCCTGAGCGTCGGCAGCGGCGATAAAGCGTTGTTTGCCGACCTGCTTTACGAGTTGATCGGTACTTCGGTGGCTTCCCAGGAATCGGTGGTGGTCTCGTTTGCCTTGGCCCAGCAAGTGGCGTCGGGTGATATGAACGCCTTCGAAGCCCTGTGCCTGGCGGCCAGCCTGGGCGGCGACACCGACACCATTGCCGCGATTCTGGGCGCCATGCTGGGGGCGTGCCTGGGTATGCAGTGCTGGCCTGAGGCGTTGGTTGAACAGGTCAAGCGGGTCAATGGCCTGGACTTGCAGCCGCTGGCCCAAGGGTTATTGGCCTTGCGATAAACACGGAACTAAATGTGGGAGCAGGCAAGCTCCCACATTCAAAAGCGTTGGGTCAGGAAGACCGGATAAAGATTCGACTCGCTGCCACAACCACAACAACAATACAGGCACCAGGAGCACCCCTTAATGAGCAGCCCCTCTTCCGGCCAAACCGCCGGGCAACTGGAAACACGCGGCATCGAACCGGTCCCGGAAGGCGAGTGCAACGGTCATCCGCTGCAACTATTCTGGGTGTGGTTCGCGGCCAATATCAGCATCCTCGGTTTGCCCCTTGGTGCAACGCTGGTGGCGTTTCGTGGCCTGGCCATCTGGCAGGCGATCATCGTCGCGATTCTTGGCGCCGCGGGCTCCTTTGCCGTAGTGGGCATCATCTCCATCGCCGGTCGCCGTGGTCGTGCGCCCAGCCTGACCTTGTCCCGCGCCATTTTCGGTGTGCGCGGCAATATCGGCCCGACATTGGTGTCGCTGATGTCCCGCCTGGGTTGGGAAACCGTCAACACCACCACCGCAGCCTTCGTATTGTTGTCGTTGAGCTCCATCCTGTTCGGCTCGGCAGTGGAGGCCAAGAGCGCGCCGGTGCTCACCCTGATCTTCATTGCCATCTTCGTGCTGTTGACCCTGGCCGTATCGGGCCTGGGCCACGCCACGTTGCTGGTGATCCAGAAGTGGGCCACCTACGTATTCGGCGGCCTGAACATTCTGGTGGGCGGCTTTCTGTGTGCCACCATCGACTGGAGCGCGGTGTTCAACGCCACCCCGGCGCCGTTGAGCGCGATGATCATTGGCGTAGGCACCATGGCTGCCGGTACCGGTATCGGTTGGGCCAACGCCGGTGCAGACATGTCGCGTTACCAGCACCGCAGCGTCAAGGCCGTGCGCCTGGTGGCCTCCGCCGCGTTTGGTGCAGGTATCCCGCTGGTGCTACTGATCACCCTGGGTGGCCTGTTGTCGGTGGGTAACAATGACCTGGCATCGGCCACCGACCCCATCATCGCGATCCGCGACATGCTGCCGACCTGGATGGCCGTGCCGTACCTGATCACCGCGTTCGGCGGCCTGTTGCTGTCGAACAACCTGTCGGTGTATTCGGCCGGCCTCACTACCCTGACCCTGGGCTTGAAGGTCAAGCGCGTGCATGCGGTGATCGTCGATATCGTGGCGATTTTTGCCGGCTCCATCTATTTCATGCTGATCGCCGATAGCTTCTATGGCCCGTTCATTACCTTCATTTCGTTGCTGGCGGTGCCGATCACGGCGTGGGTCGGGATCTTCGTGGTCGACCTGATTCACCGTCATTACTACAGCCCCACCGACCTGCTGGACGTCAGCGCCAGCAGTGCCTACTGGTATCGCGGTGGCGTGGAGTGGCGTGCATTTGGCGCCTGGGCCGTGGCCATTGTGCTGGGGTTCAGCTTCACCACCATCGGCACCACCGCCGAAAACATCTGGTTTGCCGGGCCGCTGTCCGACTCCTGGCTGGGCCACAACGGGCTGGGCTGGATCGTGACCTTCGTGGTGGCTGGCGGAATATATGCAGTCTTGGGCGGAGCGTCTGACCGTCGTCCGGCTTTAGCAGAGAGCGCCAATGTCTAGATTGCTGCACACCGGCCAGGTCATTGTCGACCTGGTCATGGGCCTCGACACCCTGCCGGCAAGCGGCGGTGACGTGCTGGCCAACTCCGCCAGTTTCCAAGTCGGTGGCGGTTTCAACGTAATGGCTGCGGCACGGCGCAATGGGTTGCCGGTGGTTTATCTGGGCCGCCATGGCGATGGGCGCTTTGGCGAGCTGGCGCGTGCCGCGATGCAGGCCGAAGGTGTTGAAATGGCCTTGGCGGCCAGCGCTGGCAAAGATACCGGGTTGTGCGTGTCGCTGACTGAAGCGAGCACCGAACGCACCTTCATCTCCCATCTCGGCGCCGAGGGTGAGCTGAGCGCCGACGACTTGGCTCAGATCGTGCCGCGTATCGATGATTACGTGTACGTCAGTGGCTACAGCTTGCTGCTTGAAGGTAAGGCGCAGCCGTTGCTTGACTGGCTGCTGGCGCTGCCGCGAGAGATCGTGGTGGTATTCGACCCAGGCCCGCTGGTCAAGGCGCCGGACTCGGCGTTGATGCGTGCCTTGTTGCCGCGTATCGACATCTGGACCAGCAATGGCCCTGAAGCCCTCGCGTTTACCGGGGCGACGGATATGAGTCAGGCGCTGCCCGTGCTGAATCAGCACTTGCAGGCACTGCTGGTTGTGCGTGATGGACCAAATGGTTGCTGGGTAGGGCGTGGGGCAGAGACGGAGCATGTACCTGGCTTCAAGGTGCAGGCGGTAGACAGCAATGGTGCGGGGGATGCGCATGCAGGGGTATTTATTGCCGGGTTGGCGAAGGGTTTGAAACCGGTTGAGGCGGCGCGTCGAGCGAACGCAGCGGCGGCGTTGGCGGTGACGCGTTGGGGGCCGGCCACTTCACCTGGCGTCACCGAAGTCGACGCATTGCTGGCTGAATAAATACGCACAATCCAGTGGGAGCAAGCCCGCTCCCACAACGGGTTCTGCGTCTACCCTGCTTTTTTCAGCGCTTGAATCAACTCATCTTTGCGCATGGTTGAGCGCCCAGGAATATCCTTGGCCCGCGCCTCTTTCATCAAACTTTCCTTGGTCTGCGTACCCAGCGAAGCCCCACTGCTGCGCGGGTGGCCTTCACGGCTGGCAGCGGCACGCTTGGCCGATTCCTGCCGGTCCTGGGTCTTCTTGGCTGACGCCTTGCGTCGGCCTGATCCGCCGGCTTTTTCACCACCGCCAGACTGTTTGTTCACGGTAGCCCAGGCACGGGCTTCGGCTTCGTCTTTGGGCAACCCCTTATGCTCATAACTGTCTTCGATATGAGCGGCCTTGCGTTTCTGTTCGTCGGTGTATTTGGCTTTGCTTCCACGAGGCATCGCTAAAACTCCCTCTGGCCCCAGTCGCGGGGCCAGGCCAGAAATGGATTACTGAGTACTTTGAGCGTCGAGCTTGCGCGCCTCATCCACACCAGAAGCGGTGAGCTTGATCGGCAGGTTCAACGCGTATTCGCCGGCGTCGTCGGTGGTCACATGCCCATCCTTGATCAGCCCGCGGTCCTGCAGGAACGCCAAGACACTGGCGACCTCTTTTTCACCGCGGTAATTGTCCAGCACCTCCTTGCCCAAGCCTTGCGGATGGGCGTGCAGCAGGCGGGTGAGGACTTCTTTTTCAAGGTTTCTATCGACGTTCATGCGTACCTCTTCACTGGGAAATGGTCGGGTGTTGGTCGTACCAAGGGTGCATCAAGGCGCGGGTTGTTTCTGTGCGCCGGGGATGTTCGAGTCGTCGCCTTTGTTGATCTTCGGCTCATTGTTGCTCGTGCCAGGGCCCATCTTGCCGTTGCCTACGGCAGGCGGTGCCTGGCGCTGGGTGTCGTTGCCTTTGGTGCGTGGGTCGGCGCTGTTGTCGATGATCGCGCCACCGTTGGTGTCCAGGCCGGTGCCCATGGACTTTTGCGATTCGGTAGTGGCGTCCGGCGTTGGATCGGTGGGGCCAGTGGTCGAGCTAGCCGCGAAGGCGCTCAAGGACGCGGCAGACAACAGGCCTGTGAGGGCGAGGGCAGCAAATTTGGAATTTTTCATCAGGGTGTCTCCATATGATTAATGTCCTTACCCTGTATTGGTCTGCCCGCGTTTGCCGATCGTGCCGGGATGGCGACGAACGGTATCAGCTCACATGTATCACTTTATGTGCCGATACTCGGCGCGCTACCAAGCGCGCCACCGTGATCGTCCAGTTGAGTGCGGCGATCACCAGTACGCTCAGCATCATTGTCGCAAGGCCGAAGTCGACGATGATCTTGCCTGCGAGCCAGGGAAACCCGAAGACGCCGATAAAGTACGCCAGGCTGAACAGCAATAACGCCTGGGAAGTGGTGCCGCTGGGCGATTCGTTGGCCACCAGGCCGTTAATCACCGAATACGTCAGGCCATACCCGATCCCTAGCGTGGCGGCGGCGAGCACATAACTGAGGTTGCCGCTGACACCAAACGCGAACAGCGTGATCGCGCCGAGCATCACCCCGGATAATACGCAGGCAGCCTGGTACGCATCGCGCTTGACCACGAAACCGGCGATCAGCAGGCGACTGATAATTGCCGCTGTCAGGAAACCCGCGAAGAACAGCGAATAGTCCAGCTTATGGGCAACGGCATAGCTGGTCTGGAACGAAGACAGCCCCCCGAATACGCAGCCACCCAGGCCGACCATCAGGATGGCGAACGCCGCCTTGGAAGACAGTACGCGGCGGCTTACAGCCCAGGAAATCCTGGAGGTCGGTACATTCGCGTGCTGTCGCAACCGAGAGCCCATGCGCCAGAACATCACCACCCCGGCGAGGCTGGCGAGCCCGGCAATATAAAACGCCGTTGTCAGGGGCAGGTCCAGCGCAGTGGCGGCGCGTCCCAGCAAAGGGCCGGAACCTATGCCGCTCAACATACTGCCCGAGAGCAAGGCGAAATATTTGGCCCGCTGGCGGGGCTCCACCAGCAGCGTCACGATGATCGGACCCAAGGTATAGAACACGCCCCAGCCCAAGCCAAGGGACAATCCAAACAGCATCAAGCCCTGGCCAAACCCTGGCGTCAGGGCAAACCCCAGGCAGGCCACCACCAACAATAGGCCGCTGCTCGCAATCGCTCGCGCCGCGCCCAGCGCATCGGCCAGATGCCCGGAAAGCACCACCGCTACGAAGGTGCTGAGCATCGCCGTGGCAATGACACTGCCCGCGTCGTGTTCATTACCGCCACGGGCATGGATCAGCAGTGACAACAAAAAGGTCGAGCCGTAAGACAGTGACAGCAGGAAACTGGCGAGGCAGAACAGCGCGAATGTCTTCGTGCCCACTGTTGGCGTGGCGTGCATGAGCAGGTCTCTGATCGTTGGATTTATGCCCATTGTTTACCATGGGCGTCCGCAGGCTTTGTTCTGTGGTTGCTGATGCTTGCTTCACCCCGCGCCGGAGTGAAACGCGCTGATTGGCATCAATTGCACTGCAAACGGCCATCAAACCGTCTTAGTATGGGGCCTTTGAATTTGCCCAAGGCTCGCCCATGACCATCGAGATTCGCCCCGCCGTGCCCAGCGATGCTGCGCAGATCCTGACCTTTATCACTGAACTTGCCGAGTACGAGAAAGCCCGGCATGAAGTGATCGCCAGCGTGGTGGATATCGAACGCAGCCTGTTCAGCGAAGGCGCCACGGCCCATGGCCTTATCTGCTTGCGCGACGGCTTGCCGATTGGCTTTGCGGTGTTCTTTTTCAGTTACTCGACGTGGCTGGGCAGTAACTGCCTGTACCTGGAAGATCTGTACATCAACCCGGAACAACGCGGCGGCGGGGCCGGCAAGAAGTTGCTGCGCCACTTGGCCAAGATCGCCTGTGACAACGGTTGCGGGCGCTTTGAATGGAGCGTGCTGGACTGGAACGAGCCAGCGATTGCCTTCTACAAATCCATAGGCGCCCAGCCTCAGGAGGAATGGGTGCGTTATCGCATGGAAGGCGATGCCCTGCGCGACTTCGCCCAAGGCTGAAGCCTCATTTATGTAAACACTAAAACCAGAATGTGAGCTTTCCTGTGGCGAGCAAGCTTGCTTGCGCTGGGGTGCGAAGCGCCCCCCCAAAAGCTGGAGTCTGCTGCGCAGACAGCGGGAGCAAGCTCCCTCGCCACAGCTAACCCGCTCGAACATTTTTTGTTTTTTTCTCAATATATGGGATCTTAATTTATATATTGAGATATTTCAGGCGATGGGTTTATAGTCGCCAGCATCAGCACTCACTACAAAAAATAAAAAGGTGAAGCGATGCAGGCGCAACCGTTGTCCCTACCCGCCGTGCCCGAGCCGACTTACGGCGAGCGGCTGAAGAACAAGGTGGTGATCGTCACCGGCGCCGCCCAAGGCATTGGCGAAGCCATCGTTGCCTGTTTCCAGGCCCAGCAGGCGCGGTTGATCATTGCCGATATCCAGGGTGACAAAGTCGAGAAAATCGCCGCTCATTGGCGCGAACACGGTGCGCAGGTTTACGCTCAACCGGTTGATATCACTTCCAAGGATCAGTGGCAGGCATTGGTCAACCTGGCCATCGAGCGCTTTGGTCGCGTGGATGTGCTGGTCAACTGTGCCGGAGTCAACGTGTTCCGTGACCCGCTGGAGATGAGCGACGAGGACTGGCGCCGCTGTTTCGCCATCGACCTCGACGGTGCCTGGTACGGCTGCCGCTCGGTATTGCCGCACATGATCGAGCAAGGTATCGGCAACATCATCAATATCGCGTCCACCCATTCCAGCCACATCATTCCCGGTTGCTTTCCTTACCCCGTCGCCAAGCACGGCCTGCTCGGCCTCACCCGTGCACTGGGCATCGAGTACGCGCCCAAGGGCATCCGCGTGAATGCCATCGCCCCCGGCTATATCGAAACCCAGCTCAACGTCGATTACTGGAACGGTTTCCCTGACCCTCACGCCGAACGCCAGCGTGCGTTCGACCTGCACCCGCCCAAACGCATTGGCCAGCCCATCGAAGTGGCCATGACAGCACTGTTCCTGGCGACCGACGAGGCGCCCTTTATCAACGCCACTTGCCTGATGATCGATGGCGGGCGGTCTGTGATGTACCACGACTAAAGCGTTTTCCAATAACAAGAAGGAGGTGGTCCATGTTCAAGCAAACACTCGGTGCCGTGGCACTGGCAATGGCGTTCTGCGGCTGGGTATCGGCTGAAGAAGTGAAGATCGGTTTCCTGGTCAAGCAGGCCGAGGAACCCTGGTTTCAAACGGAGTGGGCATTCGCGGAAAAAGCCGGCAAGGAGCATGGTTTTACTGTGATCAAGATCGCCGTGCCCGATGGCGAAAAGACCTTGTCGGCCATCGACAGCCTGGCCGCCAATGGCGCCAAGGGTTTTGTGATCTGCCCGCCAGACGTGTCCCTGGGCCCGGCCATCGTTGCCAAGGCCAAGGTCAACGGTTTGAAAGTGATGGCCGTGGATGACCGCTTTGTCGATGCCAAGGGCAACTTCATGGAAGACGTGCCGTACCTGGGCATGGCCGCGTTTGAGGTGGGCCAGAAGCAGGGCGCCGCCATGGCCGCCGAAGCGAAAAAGCGCGGTTGGGACTGGAAGGACACCTATGCGGTGATCAACACCTTCAACGAGCTCGACACCGGCAAGAAGCGCACAGACGGCTCGATCAAATCCCTCGAGGAGGCCGGTATTCCTAAGGACCACATCCTCACCGCTGCGCTGAAAACCCTCGACGTCCCCGGCAGCATGGACGCCACCAACTCGGCCTTGGTCAAGCTGCCGAGCGGAGCGAAGAACCTGATCATCGGCGGCATGAACGACAACACCGTGCTCGGGGGCGTGCGCGCCACCGAAAGTGCCGGCTTCAAGGCCGCCAACGTCATCGGCATCGGCATCAATGGCACCGACGCCATTGGCGAATTGAAGAAAGCCGACAGCGGCTTCTTCGGCTCCATGCTGCCCAGCCCGCATATCGAGGGCTACAACACCGCGCTGGCGATGTACGAGTGGGTCACCACCGGCAAGGAACCGGCCAAATACACCGCCATGGACGAAGTGACCTTGATCACCCGCGCCAATTTCCAGGAAGAACTGACCAAGATCGGCCTGTGGAAATGAGCGGCGCGGCCCTGCGTTTCAATGGCATCGGCAAGGAGTTTCCCGGTGTGAAAGCCCTGGCGCAGATCAGCTTTGAAGCGCGGCCGCATTCGGTGCACGCGCTGATGGGCGAGAACGGCGCCGGCAAGTCGACCCTGCTGAAAATCCTCGGCGGCGCCTACATTCCGTCCAGCGGTACGGTGCAGATCGGCGCGCAGACCATGGCCTTCAAATGCGCCGCCGACAGCATCGCCAACGGTGTGGCGGTGATTCACCAGGAGCTGCATCTGGTGCCGGAAATGAGCGTGGCCGAGAACCTGTTCCTCGGGCATTTGCCCACGCGCTTTGGCGTGGTCAACCGGAGCCTGCTGCGCAAGCAGGCCCTGGCCTGCCTAAAGGGCCTGGCCGATGAAATCGACCCCGACGAAAAACTCGGGCGCCTGTCTCTGGGCCAGCGCCAACTGGTGGAAATCGCCAAGGCGCTGTCCCGTGGCGCCCATGTGATCGCCTTTGACGAGCCGACCAGTAGCCTCTCGGCGCGGGAAATCGAGCGCTTGATGGCGATCATCACGCGCCTGCGCGAGGAGGGCAAAGTGGTGCTCTACGTGTCGCACCGTATGGAAGAAGTGTTCCGTATCTGCGACGCAGTGACGGTGTTCAAGGACGGTCGCTACGTGCGCACGTTCGAGG
>NZ_WJZM01000004.1:0-187725 GCF_021609545.1 Pseudomonas sp. PA-1-6B | reverse complement strand
CTACCGGCCCTTGAGGCCTTTTTGTAATGGGCAGATCGCGAGCTGATCCAATGTTGGCCAGAAGCTGTTTGGAGCTTCCTCGGATAGGCCTGATACATAGATGCAACCGGGTACCAATGTTTGAAAAGCGGGTTGAAAGTGGGGGCGAGTCCATACATAGGAGCGAGCAAGCTCGCTCCTACAGGGAACCACCCTTAGCCCAACGCCGTATCCATCACCATCATCAGGCAAAACCCGAGGCACAGCCCAAGGCTGGCGAGCTTTTCATGGCCATTGCGGCGCGATTCGGGGATGACTTCATGAGTCACTACCAGCAACATTGCCCCGGCGGCCAGCGCCAAACCCAGCGGCAACAACACTTCGGCAAGGCTCACCAGCCATGCGCAGAGCACCGCAAATACCGGTTCAACCAAGCCCGATGCAGCGCCAATCAGGAAAGCTTTGATCCGCGACATTCCGGCCCCAGCCAATACCAACGCAATCACTAGCCCTTCAGGTACATCCTGCAAGGCAATGCCCATGGCGAGGCTGTCGGCATCCGCCATGCCTCCGCCCGCGGAAACACCTACAGCCATGCCTTCCGGAATGTTGTGCGCAATGATGGCAAACACGAATAACCAAATACGCGGCGGGATAACCGGTTTATCCGGTGTACCCACCAGCATTTCCGGGCTAGCGCCAGAAACCTTGCGGTCTACGAGGTACAGGCCGAACGCCCCAAGCATGATGCCGAAGCTGATCAAGCCACCGGCGCCCCAAGGTGAAAGCCCCAGGCTTTCAGCGGCGGCGATACCCGGCACGACCAGGGAAAAAGCGGTCGCCGCCAGCATCACACCGGCACCAAAGCCCAGCAGGGTATCGCTCAGCGCCATCGGCATGCGCCGAATCACCAACACCGGCACCGCGCCCAGCGCCGTGCCCAGCGCGCAGATCGCTCCACCCTGCAAAGCGCGCAGGATGCGCGGCTCCAGGTTCAACCAGGCCAGCCCATGGGCCACCAATAACGCAGTACCTGCCAATAGCAGCAGCGTGCCAAACGCATAACGAAACATTCGTACGCTACCGATCGCCAGTGTTTGAGTGCCCATAGTCGGCCTTAGATCTTGTTATGGAGTGAGTGTCAGGCCAAGGCCGCCTGATAGCGCGCGGCAACTTCCGGCCAGTTGATGACGCTGTAAAATGCATTGATGTACTCAGGTCGTCGGTTTTGATATTGCAAGTAGTAGGCGTGCTCCCAAACGTCCAGGCCCAGGACCGGTGTATTGCCGCTCATCAGCGGGCTGTCCTGGTTGCCGCTGCTTTCCACCACCAGCGTTTTCTGCGGCGTAACACTCAACCAGGCCCAGCCACTACCGAAACGCGTCAACGCCGCCTTGGTGAACGCCTCCTTGAAGCTGTCGAAACCACCCAATTGCTCGTCGATAGCCCTGCCCAGCGCGCCCTCGGGTTTGCCGCCCCCTGTCGGTGACATGACTGCCCAGAACAACGAGTGGTTCGCATGCCCGCCTCCTTGGTTGACCACGGCAGCACGTAATTTCTCCGGCAATGTTTGGACGCTGGACACCAGCCTCTCCACCGGCCAGCCGGCGAACTCAGTGCCCTCGACCGCGGCATTGAGGTTATTGATGTAGGTCTGATGGTGTTTGGTGTAGTGAATTTCCATGGTTTGCGCGTCGATATGCGGCTCGAGGGCGTCGTAGGCGTAAGGCAAGGCCGGCAAGGTATAGGTCATATCAATGTGCTCCAAAGTGGGACGTGGACGTTGGCGTCGCAGCACCGCCCAGCAGACGATGAGTACGTGGGTATTCGCCGTGATCGCTGATGAAATTCAGCAGCTCGACGTAGGTCTTGCTGCTCTGGCGCAACGCGGCCTCGCGCAATGACGGGCTGAGGCGTGGGTCCTGCATGGTCTGTAAGAGGCGCTGATGGATAGCGCAGAGGTATTCCGCGCTTTCCTCAGGCTGGTTCAGGCGCAAGTGCAGGTCCGCCAGGTTGTGATGGGAAATGACACAGGCCGCCACTGCTTCGTCGGCATCCGCCCAGCGTTCGAACAACACTTGGGCCAGGGCCAGGGCTTGCAGATAGGCCTCGCGAGCGTCAACCAGCTCACCTGCCATAAAGCAGCGATTGGCCCGTTCGATCGTGCGTTTCCAGTGCTCCATGGTGAGCCTCCAAAGCAGGGTCGTTGATTACACACCGCCGGCGGTGAGCTTTTCCGGGTCCAGCAGGACTTCCAGTTGGCTGCGAGGCAGGTCGGTGTGTTCGAGGGCGACATCGATCACCGGGCGGCCTTGCTGATACGCCTTCTTGGCGATTTCAGCGGCTTTCTGGTAGCCGATGATCGGGTTAAGTGCGGTGACCAGGATCGGATTGCGCGACAGCGCTTCCTTGAGCTTGGGCTCATTGACCTTGAAGCTGGCAATGGCCTTGTCCGCCAGCAACCGGCTGGCATTGGCCAGCAACTCCAGGCTGCTGAGCAGGTTTTGGGCAATGATCGGCAGCATCACATTCAGCTCGAAGTTGCCCGATTGGCCGGCCACTGTGATCACTGTGTCATTGCCAATAACCTGGGCGGCTACCATGGCGGTCGCTTCCGGAATGACCGGGTTGACCTTGCCCGGCATGATCGAAGAGCCTGGCTGCAGCGCCTCCAGTTCGATTTCACCCAGGCCGGCCAATGGCCCGGAGTTCATCCAGCGCAGGTCATTGGCGATCTTCATCAGCGACACCGCCGTGGTTTTCAACTGGCCAGAGACTGCAACGGCGGTATCCTGGGAGCCAATCAGCGCAAACAGGTTTTTACCGGGCGTGAACTTCACCCCGGTCAAAAGGCTCAGCTGCTGGCTGAAGCGCCCGGCAAACTCGGGGTGTGCGTTGATCCCGGTACCGACCGCCGTGCCGCCCTGAGCCAATGCTTGCAGCGCCGGTAGCAGGTCCTGCAAGTGACCGATATTGGCCTTGAGTTGCTGCGCCCAGCCGTTCAGCACCTGGCTCATGCGCACCGGCATGGCGTCCATCAAATGCGTACGGCCGGTCTTGATGAACGGATGAACCGCCTCGGCTTTTTGCTCGATGACTTGCACCAGATGCAGCAGCGCCGGCAACGTTTGCTCGTGCAGCACCAACGCGGCACTGACGTGGATGGTGGTGGGGATGATGTCGTTGCTGCTCTGGCCGCAATTCACATGATCGTTGGGGTTGACCGCCTCGCCCAGCAAACGGCTGGCAAGGGTCGCGATCACTTCATTGGCGTTCATGTTGGAGCTGGTGCCGGAGCCGGTCTGGAAGATATCCACCGGGAAGTGCTGCATGTAGTCGCCTTCCAGCAAGCCTTGGGCGGCATCGACAATGGCCTTGCCCTGCCCTTCACTGATTTGCTTGAGCTCGACGTTGACCTTGGCCGCGGCTGTCTTGGCCAGGATCAGGGCGCGGATGAATTGCGCCGGCATGGGTTGATGACTGACGGGAAAGTTGTTCACCGCACGCTGTGTTTGTGCGCCATACAAAGCTTCTTGCGGCACATGCAGTTCGCCCATGCTGTCGCGTTCGATACGGGTGTTACTCATCATTAGATCCTTGCACCAAGTCAGAAACGGAAATCGAAGGCAGTAATTCGCAGCTCGCCAATTGCCAGGCAAAGGTCTGCCAGCGCTTGAGGCGGCAGGCACAGTGGGAGAGTTTTTCCAGGTCGCGCAGTGGCCGCCAGGCTTGGTCCAGGCACAGGGAGCGCCAATGCCAGGGCAGGGCGACATCAGCGGCGGTGTCGATCAACAAACGAAATGAGGTTTCAGCGATCGTCCACGGATGGGTTGCGGTGCAACACGCCAGATACCTACCTTCGTTCAGGTAGTGCTCAATCAGGCGGGGTTCATTGGGATCCAGACCACAGCGAATCTGGCGGCTCATCCAACGCCAGCTTTCCAGATAGGGATCCTCATGCAGGACAGAACTCATGAGCCACACTCATTCGGTAATGATATTTATTATTAAATGATATTGAGAATCAAAACAAGAGCAGCCCATTAATCCTGCTGTGACAAGGCAATAAAAAAGGCGCGCCATCTTTGCGATGGCGCGCCTTTCAGGACGTGCGGGAGGGATTAGCTGCCAGCGACCGTCATGCGTTCGATAAGCACCGAACCCGTGCGAATATTGCTGCGCAGTTCCAGGTCGTTACCCACGGCAACGATCTGCTTGAACATATCGCGCATATTGCCGGCGATGGTCACTTCCTGGACGGCGAACTGAATCTCGCCATTCTCCACCCAGAAGCCCGCCGCACCGCGCGAGTAGTCACCGGTGACCATGTTCAGGCCATGGCCCATCAATTCAGTCACCAGCAACCCACGCCCCATCCGCCGCAACAACGCCGCCTGGTCTTCATCACCGTGGGTCACGAACAGGTTATGCACGCCGCCCGCGTTAGCGGTGCTTGGCAGGCCCAGCTTGCGACCGGCATAAGTGCCCAGCACATAGGACACCAGCTCACCCTGCTCGACAAACGGCTTGGCATAGGTCGCCAGGCCATCGCCGTCGAACGACGAACTGCCCATCGCGCGCATCAGATGCGGGCGCTCGTCAATGGTCAGCCACTCAGGGAACAGCTTCTGGCCGATGGCGCCTTCCAGGAACGAAGACTTGCGATACAGGTTGCCACCGGAAATCGCGCCCAGGAAGCTGCCGAATAAACCACCGGCCAGCTCTGCGGAAAACAGCACAGGCACTTCGCAGGTCGGCACCGGGCGCGCGCCCAGGCGGCTCGCAGCCCGTTGCGCCGCACGCTGGCCAATGCTTGCAGGGTCTGCCAGTAAATCGCCTTGGCGGTTTACGTCGTACCAGTAATCACGCTGCATCTGCCCATTGGCTTCGGCGATCATCACGCAACTGAGGCTGTGACGCGTGGAGGCATAACCACCGATAAAACCATGGCTGTTGCCGTAGATGCGGCAACCCTGATGGGTGCTCAAGGTGGTGCCGTCCGCATTCTTGATGCGGGCATCGGCATCGAAGGCTGCCGCTTCGCAGGTCAGCGCCAGCTCGATGGCTTGCTCAGGGGTGATATCCCAGGCATGGAACAGGTCGAAATCCTGCACATCCTTGGCCATCAGCGCCTTGTCGGCCAGGCCCGAGCTTTCATCCTCGGAGGTGTGCTTGGCAATCGCCAGTGCTGCGGCGACGGTCTCGCGAATCGCCTCCGGACCACTGGCCGAGGTGCTGGCCGAGCCTTTGCGCTGGCCTGCATACAAGGTAATGCCAAACCCTTGGTCGCGATTGAATTCAACCGTTTCCACTTCACGCTGGCGCACCGAAGTCGACAACCCTTGCTCCAGCGATACCGCCACTTCACAGGCGCTGGCCCCCTGGCGCTTGGCTTCGGCAAGGATCTGCTCGACTTGTTCCTGCAGTGCCGGTAACGCTTGTGGACCGACGCTTTGGGCTGCACTCATGGTTTTCTCCACTCAAATTCTGCTTTCGGTTAAGGCCATCGAGCGACCGGGCCGGACAAGCGGCCCCCGACTGGTTATCATGGCGGCGTTTCTTTGCGGACTGCCACCATGGTTGATTCTTACGACGACTCCCTCGATGGGGAGAAAAGCAAAACCCAGGTCAAACGTGAGCTGCATGCTCTGGTTGACCTTGGCGAGCGCCTTACAACGCTCAAAAAAGATTTGGTTGCCAAACTGCCACTGACCGACGAAATGCGTCGGGCCCTGGCCGATGCGCCCAAGCACACCGCGAATATCGCGCGTAAACGGCACATCTCGTTTATCGGCAAACTGATGCGCGACCAAGACATTGACGCCATTCTGACTTTGCTCGATCAAACCGATGCCTCCACTCGCCAGTACAACGAACGCTTCCACAACCTGGAACGTTGGCGTGACCGCCTGATCTCGGGCGATGACGCGGTGCTGGAGAAATTCGTACTGGACTACCCGGACGCGGACCGCCAGCAATTGCGCTCCCTGATCCGTCAGGCCCAGCACGAGCTGGCGCATAACAAGGCGCCGGCCACCAGCCGTAAAATCTTCAAGTACATCCGTGAGCTGGACGAGACTCAACGCGGTCTGCGCTGATCCTCTTCCCCGGGTGGCGGTCTTCGCCACCCGAAGCTCCGGCTCCTACGATCCCGTGCCACCCACGGTAATCGCATCAATTTTCAACGTTGGCTGGCCGACACCTACCGGCACCGACTGCCCATCCTTTCCGCATGTGCCCACACCGCTGTCCAGCGACAGGTCGTTACCGACCATCGACACCTTGCTCATGGCTTCCGGCCCGTTACCAATCAGCGTCGCCCCTTTGACCGGCGCGGTAATCTTGCCGTCTTCGATCAGGTACGCCTCGCTGGTGGAGAACACGAACTTGCCGCTGGTGATATCCACCTGGCCGCCGCCGAGGTTGGCGCAGTAGATACCGCGTTTTACCGAGGCAATGATTTCTGCCGGATCGCTTTGACCACCGAGCATGTAGGTGTTGGTCATGCGCGGCATTGGTAGATGCGCATAGGATTCACGACGGCCGTTACCGGTGCGCGCCACGCCCATCAGGCGGGCGTTGAGCTTGTCTTGCATGTAGCCCTTGAGCACGCCGTTCTCGATCAGGGTGGTGCATTCGGTCGGTGTGCCTTCGTCATCGACACTCAGCGAACCACGACGGCCGGCCAGGGTGCCGTCATCGACAATGGTGCACAGCTTGGACGCAACCATTTCGCCCATGCGCCCGCTGTAGGCGGAACTGCCCTTGCGGTTGAAATCGCCTTCCAGGCCATGGCCCACGGCTTCGTGGAGCAACACGCCAGACCAACCCGAACCCAGCACCACCGGCAAGGTGCCGGCCGGCGCCGGAATCGCTTCCAGGTTGACCAATGCCTGGCGCAGCGCCTCACGGGCATAGCCCATGGCACGGTCGTCAGCAAGGAAATAACGGTAGTCGGTGCGCCCGCCGCCGCCATGTCCGCCGCGCTCGCGGCGCCCGTTCTGTTCGACGATCACACTCACATTGAAACGCACCAGCGGCCGTACATCCGCCGCCAGCCCACCGTCGGTGGACGCCACGAGGATGCGCTCCCACACGCCAGCCATGCTCACGGTCACTTGCTGGATACGCGGGTCCAGGGCACGGGTGGCTGCGTCGATACGCTTGAGCAGCTCGACCTTTTCCGCACGACTGATCACTTCCAAGGGGTTATCCGGCGCATACAACTGCGCCACGTCCTGGGTACTGAACGCCTGCACCGTGCCATTCTGCCCGGCACGGGAGATCGAACGGGCGGCACGCGCCGCCAGGCCCAGGGCCTCCAGGGTGATCGCATTGCTGTAGGCAAAGCCGGTTTTCTCACCCGATTGCGCGCGAACGCCTACGCCCTGGTCAAGGTTGAAACTGCCTTCCTTGACGATCCCATCTTCCAACGCCCAGGACTCGGAAATCTGCCCCTGGAAATACAGGTCAGCCGCATCGATACCCGGTCCGGCCAGATCGCCGAGCACGGCTTGCAGGCTTTCGATGGTCACGCCACCGGGTGCCAGGAGGTGATCACTGACTGAGGACAACAACTCGCTCATAGGTTTGGCCTTAAATTCATCGTTCTGAAGCAGGCCGCTGCGCGCCCTGCGAGAAAAAGCGCCGGTGATTGGCCACCGGCATGCGCGCCCGTATCGACGCCTGTTCACTGCTATCGCGTTCGGCCAGTAACACCGCTTCGCCTTGATCCTGTTGCGCCAGCACTCGGCCCCAAGGGTCGACAATCGCCGCGTGGCCAAACGTTTCCCGTGGGCCTGGGTGCACACCGCCTTGGGCGGCTGCCAGCAGGTAGCACTGGGTTTCGATGGCACGTGCGCGAATCAGCACATCCCAGTGTGCAGCCCCGGTCACCGCCGTGAAGGCCGAGGGCGCGGTAATCAGTTCAACCCCCGCCGCACGTAACTCGCTGTACAGCTCGGGGAAACGCAGGTCGTAACACACCGTCAACCCCACACGGCCCACCGGCGTGTCCGCCACCACCACATGGTTACCGAAAGCATAGTCGTCAGATTCGCGATAACGACCGCGAGCATCCGCCACGTCCACATCAAACAGATGGAGTTTGTCGTAGCGAGCGACGATTTCACCCTGATCATTGATCAGCAGCGAGCAAGCATTGGGTTTGGCGTGGGGCTGGTCCTTGGGCGGCAGCGGCAATGTGCCGGCCACTATCCATAAGGTGAGGTCGCGGGCGGCCTGTTTCAACCAGGGCAGCACAGGCCCTTGGCCCAACGCCTCGGCGCGGCCAATGTCGGCCAGGTCGCGGCGCCCCATGGCGGCGAAATTCTCTGGCAGCACCGCGAGTTTCGCACCATCGGCCGCCGCCTGCTCCAGCAGGCGACGCGCCTGGGCGAGGTTGGCCAGCACGTCACTCTGGCTGACCATTTGAATTACCGCAAAGGACATGGGCCGACACTCCATACAGGGCATGGGGCCATGCTACTCCACAGGCTCTCAGTTTGGCTTTTCAAATGGCTTGTCGAAGGTGATTTTTGGATCCTTCCAGGGACCTTGCACCTTGTATTGCACACTGGCGAAGCGCGAAACCCGGTCACCGATCAGCTTGTCGATCAAAAACAGCGCACCACCAATGGCCGGCGCACCGACAATCAGCGCCGCAATCGGCAGGTTGTTGGTCACAGGCAAGGTGACCAGCAATTTGGCGTCGACGCGATCGGCCACCAGATCCAGGGTGCCGTTAAGCTCCAGGTTGGTGGAAGGCCCGGTCATGGTGATGGGCTCGCGGGTCACGAACACGCCATTACTGGCGGCCAACAAGCCTTTGACCCGGTCGTAGCTCAAGCCCTTGCCGAACAAGTCGGAAAAGTCCAAACGCAAACGCCGGCCAATGGAGTTGAAGTTAAGCAGGCCAAACACTCGCAATGCCTGGGCACCGCCCTCCACTTCGACGAACTGACCTTTACGGAACGCGGCATCCAGACTACCGGAAAACCGCTTGGGCCCGACCCAGGCCGGCGACCCCGGCCAGCGGCCATCCACGTCCAGATGAAAGTCTTCGCTGGTCACCGTAGGCGCAAAACCCCAGCCCTTGAGCACGTCGGCAATGTTGCGCCCATCGAGGCGGCCCTTGTACCAACTGCTGCTGGCGCCTGGCGCACCTTCCCAACCCCCAGCGCCTTTGAGCAGCATGCCCTTGAGGCCAAGGTCGAGGTTATTGAAGGCTAGGCCCTTGGCGGTGGGGCGGATCCTCAGCGACCAGGCCCCGATCAGGTCCGAGCCCTGGAACAGCTGGTCGACGCCAATATCCAGCGCCGGAATGCTTTTTGGGTCGATATCGGCCAGCGGGTCCGGCGCGTTTTCGTCCGCCTGCGCGGTCGGGTCTGGCGCAGGCAATTTCACATACTTGAGGTTGACCGCAATCGGCGCGCCTTTGGCGTCCGGCAGGTTCACTGCGCCCTTGGCTTGCTGGCTATCGAGTTGCAGGCCCCAGGCCGCTGGCTTGCGATCAAGCTGCAAGCTGACCTGGTCAAACTGGGTACCAAACCCGGTGAGTTTGCCCACCTTGAAGTCCGCACCGCTGAGCAGTTGCTTGGCATTGCCACCTGGATCGTTGCCCGCGTAGCGATCCACAAGTTTCTTCCAGGGATCGATATCCAGTTCCGACAGCACGCCACGAATGCGCAGGCCCTTGGCACCGGGCAACATGGCATCACCGTCGCCGAGGAACAGTTCGCCGCGGCCATCATTGAACTTGTCCGGCGGCGCGGCAAAAGTGAAATTCGCCAACTCGCCGTAATCAAACCAGTAACGGCGCTCAGCACCCTGCAAGGTCATGCGAAAGGTGCTGTCACGCCCCTGGCTGGCGGGCATGCCGAACGGCGCCGGCAGTTCCACCGCGACACCCTTGAGGTTGGAGTTGACCATCAACTGGCTGTCCGCCCCGTCGAGGATCACTTGCAACTGGTACGGAATATCGCCGGAGACCGGCAACGGCTGGCTGATTTTCAACCAGTCCGTAAGGCGCTTGACGGTAACCTGGCCAGTGGCAGTCACCCGCGTGCTGATATTGCCCGGTTTGCCTTCGGCAAAGATCTGCGCCGTGATGGGGCGGTCGAACGCCTGGGCCGAGATCTTCTGCCCGCTCAGGCCCTTGGCGCTGTCGAAGCGAAAATCACCCTTGAGCTGGGTCAGGTCCAGCGGCGGCTCGGCCAATTGCAGGCGCGCCTTGTCGGTCTTGAAGTCCACCACGATCTTGGGCTCAGTGCCTTTGGCCAGCGGTACGTCCAGGTCCAGGCTACCTTGCAGGTCGCCCTCGCCTTTCCAGCCGGCGAACGTAGACGCCGTGCCGATAGGGGCTTCTTGAAGGATCTTCAGGCCGTCGCCCAAACCGCCGGAGAACCCGCCCGTGAGCAGCAGATGACTGTCCCCGCCCGCTGGGGCGTGGGGGATATTGACGTAGACATCCTTGACCTGGGTGTCGAGCAACTGGCCCTTGCTCGCCAGAATGCGTACGCCGCTCTCCTCGACAAACACTTCGCCATTGACCTTGTTCACATGAGGCCAGCCCGGCTGGAAGGCGAGCTCGGCATCATGCACCTTGAAGAACAGGCTGATATTGCGCGACGCGGGCAGCGCATTGTGGCTGAGCGAACCCTGGTACTGGAAGAAGCCTTCGTCCACCGCGCCCTTGAGGATCGCCGTGCGCAGCCATTCATCCAGCGCCGGGCTCAACACCGCGGGTAGGTACTTGGGGGTGAAACGGCCATCGCCATCGACCATGCCGACCCGCAGGTCCATGTAGTCTTCCTGGCTGTGGTCGAAATGCAGGCGAATCAGGAAGTCCGCCGCCACCTTGCCTTCCTCGCCCAGTACCTTGATATACGGGGCGATGAGAGTGAAGCCTTGTTTGTCCAGTTTCCAGGTCAGGCGCGCATTGGCCTGGATGTACTGCCAAGGTTTGGCGAAGATCGGATACAGATGCAAGGAAAAGTCTTTGCTGTCCATGCGCAACTCACCCTGGCCCAGGTCGCCACTGATACTGCCGGACACATTGCGTGCGGCCGGCGCGCCGAAGTAGGCATCGAAGCCGACACGCTCCAGGTTGGCGGCAAAACTGAGTTTTCGGTCGGTGGTGTCTTGCGGTCGGAAGTCCACCAGCACATTGCGTAACAGGCCAGTGGCTTTGAGATGTTCGACGACCTTGGCGAAACCGTCCGGCAGCGGCGCCAAGGCGTTGAGCAACGGGGTAATGGGGGTCAGGTCGAGACGGTCGGCCTGCAATTTCCACACTTCCTGTTCCTTGTCGGTCGCCAGGCTTTGCTGCAATTGCAGGCGCGACTCCCAACGGGTTTCGCCAATGTTCATCGCCAGGGAATCAAACAGCACCTTGAGGCCAGCGTCACTGCGCTGCAGGTAGGCGGTCAGGGCCAGGTTTTCAAGGTGCACCGGCTTACGGTCGGCGTAGCTGCCCTTCACTTGGGGCGAATTGAGGCGTACCGCCACGCTTTGCACCGTGCCTTTGGCCCAACTGAGCCAAAACTCGCCGCCGGCCTTCAATTGCGTCAGCTTCCACTGCTGGGTCAGCCTGGCGGGAATCCACTTGGCCCAGTCGCTTTGCGGCAGGCTCAGGTAGGCATCGACCTCAGCGTCTTGCCACTGGCTGGCGCGAATGCGGCTACGCAGGCTGAGCGCCAACGGTTGGCCATCGGGCAATGTCAGGCGAGCGTCCAGACGCTGCTGGCTCATGCCGGTATGCAGGCTCAGGCCCACATAGGTCACGGTCACTGGTGCCTGGTCGAAGGGTTGCAGAGTCACCTGGCTGTCCAGCACCGACACGCGCTTGACCATTTGCATGCGCGTCAGCAGCTGTTGCGGGTCCAACGGCTGGTCGTCATGCACCGGCAAGCCTTGCAGGGTCCAGCGGCCGTCCTGGTCTTCCTTGACACTCAGTTGCAAGCCACTGACTTGCAGATGGGCGATACGCACTTCGCGGGCCAACAGGCTGGCCCACATATCCGGCACCACTTGCACCTGGTCCAGGCGCAAGGCACTGCTGCCCTCGCCGACCATGACGTCGTGGGCCAGCAATACCGGGGCAAACCCGCTCCAGCGGCCTTCAAGGCTACCGATATGCAGCGGCGTATCCAGCGCAGCCTGGGCTTTGGCCTCGACTTCGGCGCGGTATTCGGCCACCAGCGGGGTGAGTTCGCGCCCCAGGCTCACGTACACCGCCGCCAATACCAGCAACAACGCGCACAGGCCCAGGCCCCAACGGGTCAAAGCGGCAAAAAAGCGTATCAGACGCTCCATGTCAGGCGACCCTCAAAAAACGGTTAGCGGACCGCAGATCAAGGTCTGCGGGTCTCGAAGAAAGTGCACAGTTGGGGATCAGAGCAACACCACGTCGTATTGTTCCTGGGAATACATGGTTTCGACCTGGAAGCGAATGGTGCGACCGATAAAACTTTCCAGCTCGGCGACGTTACCGGACTCTTCGTCCAGCAGGCGATCCACCACCTTCTGATTGGCAAGCACTCTATAACCTTCGGCCTGATAGGCGCGTGCCTCGCGCAGGATCTCGCGGAAAATCTCGTAGCAAACCGTTTCCGGGGTCTTCAGTTTGCCGCGCCCCTGGCAACTGCTGCACGGCTCGCACAGTACCTGTTCCAGGCTTTCACGGGTGCGCTTGCGGGTCATCTGCACCAGGCCCAACTCGGTGATGCCGATGATGTTGGTCTTGGCGTGATCGCGCTCCAGTTGTTTTTCAAGCGTACGCAGCACCTGGCGCTGGTGCTCTTCATCTTCCATGTCGATGAAGTCGATGATAATGATGCCGCCCAGGTTGCGCAGGCGCAGTTGGCGGGCGATAGCGGTAGCCGCCTCGAGATTGGTTTTGAAGATGGTCTCTTCAAGGTTGCGATGCCCCACGAAGGCACCGGTGTTGACGTCGATGGTGGTCATGGCTTCTGCCGGGTCCACCACCAGGTAGCCGCCGGACTTGAGTGGCACCTTGCGCTCCAGGGCTTTCTGGATTTCGTCTTCGACGCCATACAGGTCGAATATCGGCCGCTCGCCGGGGTAGTGTTCCAGGCGATCGGCGATTTCTGGCATCAACTCAGCGACAAATTGCGTGGTGCGCTGAAAGGTTTCCCGCGAGTCGATGCGAATTTTCTCGATCTTCGGGCTGACCAGATCGCGCAGCGTGCGCAGCGCCAGGCCAAGGTCTTCATAAATGACGCTGGGCGCGCCGATGGTCTTGATCTGCGCGTCGATCTGATCCCACAGGCGCCGCAGGTAGCGAATATCCATGAGGATCTCGTCAGCGCCAGCGCCTTCTGCGGCGGTGCGCAGGATAAACCCGCCCGCTTCCTTGATGCCCTCGGCGGCGACGCAGTCGCTGACCACCTTCTTCAGGCGCTCGCGCTCGGCTTCATCTTCAATCTTCAGGGAAATGCCCACATGGGCAGTGCGCGGCATGTACACCAGGTAGCGCGACGGAATCGACAACTGGGTGGTCAAGCGGGCGCCCTTGGAACCAATGGGGTCCTTGGTGACTTGCACCACCAGGCTCTGGCCCTCGTGCACCAGAGCGCTGATGCTTTCCACCGCAGGGCCCTCGCGCAGGGAAATTTCCGAGGCATGGATAAACGCTGCACGGTCCAGGCCGATGTCGACGAAGGCCGCCTGCATGCCCGGCAATACGCGCACCACCTTGCCTTTGTAGATATTGCCGACGATCCCGCGCTTCTGGGTGCGTTCGACATGCACTTCTTGCAGAACACCGTTCTCTACCACCGCCACGCGCGATTCCATCGGCGTGATATTGATCAGAATCTCTTCACTCATGGCTGGGTCTCGTTCAGGCGTTTTCACAATAGTGACCGGTCGCTTAAGGCTTGGCGCTGGAATACGGCGTTCAGCACACGGTAAGGTTTTGCCAACAGGGTATGCCGAATTGGGCGAGCAGTTGCGCGGTTTCGCAGACTGGCAGGCCAACCACGGCGGAATAGCTGCCATTAAGCCCGGCCACAAACACCGAACCCAGCCCTTGGATAGCATAGCCGCCGGCCTTGTCCTGCGGTTCGCCACTGTGCCAGTAGGTGGTAGCCTCCCGCACAGAAACCTCGCGGAAACGTACACGGCTGCTGACACATCGGGTTTCACATTGCTGGCCGTCGGTCAGGGCGATGGCGGTGAGTACTTCATGCTCGCGGCCGGAAAGAGCCATCAGCATGGCCAGTGCATCAGCCTGGTCCACCGGCTTGCCCAGGATCCGCCCGTCGACAATCACCGCCGTGTCGGCTCCCAATACGCAGGTGCCCGAGGTATGACCAAGCGCGACAAAACCTGCCGTCGCCTTGCCGCGCGCAAGGCGCTCGACATAGGCAACGGCAGGTTCGTCGTTCAGGGGAGTTTCATCAATAGCGGCGCTGACCAGGGTGAAGGGCACACCGATCTGGGCCAGCAGTTCACGTCGCCGCGGGGAGCCAGAGGCCAGATAAAGCGAATTCATTGCAGACTCTCCCTGTGGGGTTCGATAACCAGGCAGAGCCTCGCAATCCATTCAATTGATTTTATAGCGACGACGCAGCCCACGCAGGCCAAAACTGATCCAGGGCCATAACAAGGCGCTGACCAGCGCCGGCAAGACCAGCGCCAGGGTCGGCTGGCGGTTGCCGGTCAACGCGCTGAGCCACAGTTGCACTAACTGCGCCAGGCCGAAGATCACCAGGATCACCAAACACTGCTGCCACATCGGGAACATGCGCAAGCGCTGTTGCAACGACAGCACCAGGAAGGTAATCAGGGTCAGGATCAACGCGTTCTGGCCCAGCAAGGTGCCATACAGCACATCTTCGGCCAAGCCCAGGCACATGGCCGTGACCATGCCCACCTTGTGCGGCAGGTTCAATGACCAGAACGCCAGCAACAAGGCCAGCCAGAGCGGGCGCAGGATTTCCATGAACTGCGGCAGCGGCGAAACACTGAGCAGCAAGCCGATGGCGAAGGTCAGCCAGACGATCCAGCCATTGCGTGAATGAGTACCCGCCATTAGTCCCCCCTCTGCGGTGTGGTGGCCGGAGCGGCGGTTGGTTTAGCCGGGCGCTGCGCTGCAGGTTTGGCCGGTGTCGCCACAGGTGCTGCCGTTGCCGGTGCAGGTGACGTGGCTGGCGCAGGTGCAGGCGGACCAACAAAAGCAGGTTTTGGCACCGTGGCCGGCACGATAGGCGCGGTGCCATTCTGCTGGTCCTCCGCTTCCTGGGCTTGGGCAGCGTCGTTAGCGCGCTCTTCCGGGGTGCGGTTGTCGCTGAACACCAGCAGCAGGTACCGGCTGCGGTTCAGCGCGGCAGTCGGTACCGCCCGAACGATAGCGAACGGCTGGCCGGAATCGTGGATCACCTCTTTGACCGTCGCCACCGGATAACCCGCCGGGAAGCGCTGGCCCAGGCCAGAGCTGACCAACAGGTCGCCTTCCTTGATGTCAGCGGTGTCCGCCACATGGCGCAGCTCCAGGCGTTCCGGGTTACCGGTGCCGCTGGCAATTGCGCGCAAGCCGTTACGGTTGACCTGTACCGGAATACTGTGGGTCGTATCCGTCAGCAACAGCACCCGCGAGGTGTAGGGCATCAACTCCACCACCTGGCCCATCAGGCCACGGGCATCGAGCACCGGCTGGCCAAGCACCACACCGTCGCGCTCACCCTTGTTGATGATGATGCGGTGGGTAAAGGGGTTGGGGTCCATGCCGATCAGCTCGGCCACTTCGACCTTTTCGTTGACCAGCGCGGAAGAATTGAGCAACTCGCGCAGCCGAACGTTCTGCTCGGTGAGGGCCGCCAGCTTTTGCATGCGCCCCTGCAACAGCAGGTTTTCAGTCTTGAGTTTTTCGTTCTCGGCGACCAGTTCGGTGCGGCTGCCAAATTGGCTGGACACGCCCTGGAAGAGACGTTGCGGCAGGTCGGTGATCCAGTAGGTCTGCATCAACACCAGCGACATCTGGCTGCGCACCGGCTTGAGCAGTGCAAAGCGGGCATCGACCACCATCAGCGCGACCGAAAGCACGGTCAGCACCAATAAGCGCACACCCAATGAGGGGCCTTTGGCGAAAAGCGGTTTAATAAGCCGCTCCTCCCAGGCAAATGTTCTCTTTATTCATACGGCATCAAACCGGCCTGGATGCAGATTGAAGAAGATAAACGCCAACAGGCAGCACTGCAAAGTGCTGCCTGCCGACGAAGCATGAACCATCCAGGCAATCTTATTCGCTGGAGAGCAGGTCCATGGTGTGTTTATCCATCATTTCCAGCGCACGACCACCGCCACGGGCAACGCAGGTCAGCGGGTCTTCGGCGACGATCACTGGCAGACCGGTTTCCTGGGCCAACAACTTGTCGAGATCGCGCAGCAAGGCGCCACCACCGGTCAGTACCAGGCCACGCTCGGCAATATCGGAAGCCAGCTCCGGCGGCGATTGCTCCAGGGCACTTTTCACCGCCTGAACGATGGTGGCCAGGGACTCTTGCAGAGCCTCCAGCACTTCATTGGAGTTCAGGGTGAAGGCACGTGGAACGCCTTCGGCCAGGTTGCGACCGCGCACATCGACTTCGCGCACTTCACCGCCTGGGTAAGCGGTGCCGATTTCCTGCTTGATGCGCTCGGCGGTGGATTCGCCGATCAGGCTGCCGTAGTTACGACGCACATAAGTGATGATCGCTTCGTCGAAGCGGTCGCCGCCCACGCGCACGGATTCGGCATACACCACACCGTTCAGGGAAATCAGGGCGATTTCGGTAGTACCACCACCGATATCCACCACCATCGAACCGCGCGCTTCTTCCACCGGCAGGCCGGCACCGATCGCAGCCGCCATTGGCTCTTCGATCAGGAATACTTCACGGGCACCGGCGCCAAGGGCCGATTCACGGATGGCGCGACGCTCCACCTGGGTGGACTTGCACGGAACGCAGATCAGCACGCGAGGGCTGGGCTGCAGGAAACTGTTTTCGTGAACTTTGTTGATGAAGTACTGCAGCATCTTTTCGCAGACGCTGAAATCGGCGATCACGCCATCCTTCATCGGACGAATGGCAGCAATATTGCCTGGTGTACGGCCGAGCATGCGCTTGGCCTCGGTGCCAACGGCAACGACACTTTTCTGATTACCATGGGTCCGAATGGCCACAACCGATGGCTCATTCAGAACGATACCGCGCTCGCGCACGTAAATAAGGGTGTTGGCAGTGCCCAGGTCAATGGAGAGATCGCTGGAAAACATGCCACGCAGTTTCTTGAACATGGGGAAAGGACCCTAGGCAACGCGTGGGTAAAAAAGTGCGGCAAACTCTAACAACGACAGGGATTTTGGGCAAGGCGCCAATGTGCTAAATTGGCCGACTTTCTGTGCACCAACCCCCACAATCGCGGCCTTATGACCGTAGAAATGCGGTAGTGTTCCGACAATCTAACACACGGACGCCCTCCGTTCTGTTTTCCACTGGAGAATCCCATGGCGCTTGAACGCTCCGACGTGGAAAAAATCGCACATTTGGCCTCGCTTGGCCTTAATGATGCCGATCTTCCACAGACCACCGCAGCCCTGAACAGCATTCTCGGGCTGGTCGACCAAATGCAGGCCGTGAATACCGACGGCATCGAGCCCCTGGCTCACCCACTGGAAGCCAGCCAGCGCCTGCGCGCAGACGTCGTGACCGAACGCAATAATCGCGAGGCCTACCAGTCCATCGCGCCAGCGGTCGAAAACGGCCTGTACCTGGTTCCGAAAGTCATCGACTAAAGGGAAAGAGCCTTTCATGCATCACATGACTCTGGCCGAGATCGCCCGCGGTCTCGCCGACAAATCGTTTTCTTCCGAAGAGCTGACCCAGGCCTTGCTGGCGCGTATCGCCGCGCTCGATCCGAAGGTCAACAGCTTCATCAGCCTCACCGAGGAGCTGGCCCTGAGCCAGGCCAAGGCCGCCGACGCCCGTCGCGCCAACGGTGAGAACGGTGCGCTGCTCGGCGCACCGATCGCCCACAAGGACCTGTTCTGCACCCAGGGCATTCGCACCAGCTGCGGCTCGAAGATGCTCGACAACTTCAAGGCACCCTACGACGCCACTGTGGTCGCCAAGCTGGCCGCCGCCGGCGCCGTGACCCTTGGCAAGACCAACATGGACGAATTCGCCATGGGTTCGGCCAACGAGTCCAGCTACTACGGCGCGGTGAAAAACCCGTGGAACCTGGAACACGTCCCGGGTGGTTCGTCCGGTGGTTCGGCTGCGGCCGTGGCCGCACGCTTCCTGCCGGCCGCTACCGCCACCGATACCGGCGGTTCGATCCGCCAACCAGCCGCCTTCACCAACCTCACCGGCCTGAAGCCGACCTACGGTCGCGTTTCCCGTTGGGGCATGATCGCCTACGCCTCAAGTCTTGATCAGGGCGGCCCTCTGGCACGCACGGCTGAAGACTGCGCAATATTGTTACAAGGCATGGCAGGTTTCGATAAACAGGACTCCACCAGCATCGACGAGCCAGTGCCGGACTACAGCGCCAGCCTGAACACCTCGATCAAGGGCCTGCGCATCGGCGTGCCGAAGGAATACTTCAGCGCCGGCCTCGACCCGCGTATCGCCGAACGGGTGCAAAACAGCATCAAAGAGCTGGAAAAGCTTGGCGCCGTGATCAAGGAAATCAGCCTGCCGAACAACCAGCACGCGATTCCCGCCTACTACGTGATCGCGCCAGCGGAGGCCTCTTCCAACCTGTCGCGTTTCGACGGCGTGCGCTTCGGCTACCGCTGCGAGAACCCGAAAGACCTCACCGACCTGTACAAACGCTCCCGCGGTGAAGGCTTCGGCAGTGAAGTGCAGCGTCGGATCATGGTCGGGGCCTACGCCCTGTCGGCCGGCTACTACGACGCGTACTACCTCAAGGCGCAAAAAATCCGTCGCCTGATCAAGAACGACTTCATGGCCGCCTTTGAAGAAGTCGATGTGATCCTCGGCCCGACCGCGCCAAACCTGGCGTGGAAGATCGGCGCCAAGACCGGCGACCCGATCGCCGAATACCTGGAAGACCTCTACACCATCACCGCCAACCTCGCGGGCTTGCCGGGCTTGTCCATGCCCGCAGGTTTCGTCGATGGCCTGCCGGTGGGCGTGCAATTGCTCGCCCCATATTTCCAGGAAGGCCGCCTGCTCAATGTGGCGCACCAGTACCAGTTGAACACCGACTGGCACACCCGCACCCCTACCGGCTTCTGAGGAGAACACTATGCAATGGGAAGTTGTTATCGGGCTGGAGATTCATACCCAGCTCGCCACCCAATCGAAGATTTTCTCCGGTAGCGCCACCACGTTCGGCGCAGAACCCAATACCCAGGCCAGCCTGGTAGACCTGGGCATGCCCGGCGTTCTACCGGTGCTGAACCAGGAAGCGGTGCGCATGGCGGTGATGTTCGGCCTGGCGATTGACGCCGAAATCGGCCAGCACAACGTGTTTGCGCGCAAGAACTACTTCTACCCGGACCTGCCCAAGGGCTACCAGATCAGCCAGATGGAACTGCCGATTGTCGGCAAGGGCCACCTGGACATTCCCCTGGAAGACGGCACCATCAAGCGCGTCGGCGTCACCCGTGCACACCTGGAGGAAGACGCCGGCAAAAGCCTGCACGAAGAATTCCCGGGCGCTACCGGTATCGACCTGAACCGTGCCGGCACGCCGCTGCTGGAGATCGTGTCCGAGCCGGACATGCGCAGCGCCAAGGAAGCCGTGGCCTACGTCAAGACCATCCACGCGCTGGTGCGCTACCTGGGCATCTGCGACGGCAACATGGCCGAAGGCTCGCTGCGTTGCGACTGCAACGTGTCGATCCGCCCCAAGGGCCAGGTCGAGTTCGGCACCCGCTGCGAGATCAAGAACGTCAACTCGTTCCGCTTCATCGAGAAAGCGATCAACAGCGAAGTACGTCGCCAGATCGAGCTGATCGAAGACGGCGGCAAGGTGATCCAGCAAACGCGCCTGTACGACCCGAACAAAGACGAAACCCGCGCCATGCGCAGTAAAGAGGAAGCCAACGACTACCGTTACTTCCCCGACCCGGACCTGTTGCCGGTGGTGCTGGAGGATTCCTTCCTCAATGATATCCGCGCCACCCTGCCGGAACTGCCGCAGCAAAAACGCGAGCGCTTCCAGGAGCAGTTCGGCCTGTCGGTCTACGATGCCAGCGTCCTGGCCTCCAGCCGTGAACAAGCCAACTACTTCGAAAAAGTCGTGAGCATTGCCGGCGACGCCAAGCTGGCGGCCAACTGGGTGATGGTCGAACTGGGCAGCCTGTTGAACAAACAGGGCCTGGAAATCGACGAAGCGCCGGTCACCGCCGAACAACTGGGTGGCATGCTGCTGCGCATCAAAGACAACACCATCTCCGGCAAAATTGCCAAGACCGTGTTCGAAGCGATGGCCGCCGGTGAAGGCAATGCCGACGAGATCATCGAGAAGCGTGGCCTCAAGCAAGTCACCGACAGCGGCGCGATCTCGGCTGTCCTCGATGAAATGCTCGCGGCCAATGCCGAGCAGGTCGAGCAATACCGTGCGGCAGACGAAGCCAAGCGCGGCAAGATGTTCGGCTTCTTTGTCGGCCAGGCCATGAAAGCCTCCAAGGGCAAAGCCAACCCGCAACAGGTGAACGAACTGCTCAAAAGCAAGCTCGAAGGCTGATTGCGGTGAAATGGTCGGAGTGGAGTTTCACCTACACCCCGACCTTTTGTGGGAGCTGGCTTGCCTGCGATTCAGACACCTCGGTGTTTCAGTTACACCGAGCCGATGCTATCGCAGGCAAGCCAGCTCCCACATTTACATCTGGGACTTCCTGACAATGAAGCGTCTACTCGGCCTCCTGGCCCTGTCCTCCCTGCTGGCCGGTTGCGCCAGCGGCCTCATCGACCCCAACGGCTACGACGAAACCGGCACCGCGTCCTATTACGGCGCCAAGCACCATGGCAAGAAAACCGCCAGCGGTGAACCTTTCAACCAGAACGCCTTGACCGCCGCCCATCGGCGCCTGCCCTTCGGCACGCAGGTCAAGGTGACCAACCTCGACAACAACCGTTCTGTCGTGGTGCGTATCAATGATCGCGGCCCGCATACCCGTGGCCGCCTGATCGACCTTTCACGCAAGGCTGCCGAGCAGTTGCGCATGCTGCGCAGCGGTACCGCACGGGTACGCGTGCAAGCCCTGAACAACTGATCGAGGCAGCCTTGAGCATTTTCGGATTGAACGCCCTCTCACCCTGGAGCCTGCTCGAACTGGTGGGTGGCCTGATCTTGCTGATCATCGGCGCTGAAATCCTGGTACGCGCCGCGGTACGCCTGGCGGCGAGCCTCAAGGTGCGGCCATTGATCATCGGCTTGAGCATCGTCGCCTTCGGCAGCAGTGCGCCGCAGATGACCGTCAGCCTTCAGGCCACGCTGGCCGGCAACACGGATATCGCCGTGGGCAGTGTCATCGGCAGCAGCATCTTCAATATCCTCGTGACCCTGGGCTTGTCCGCACTGATCATTCCGTTGCGGGTCTCGCGGCAACTGGTGCGCGTGGATATCCCGGTGATGATCGTCGCCGGCCTGCTGGTATTTATCCTGGCGGCTAACGAAATGCTGACGCCCCTCGATGGCGCCGTGCTGCTGGTGGCGCTGGTGGCCTACCTTGGCGTATTGCATTACCAGACGCGTCATTCCCGCCGCCCGCGCACTCTGGACACCGTGGCGAAGGCGCCATGGCTGAGCAGTGTGCTGCTGATGCTCGGCGGTTTGCTGGTGCTGGTGCTGGCCGGGCATTTGTTGCTCGGCGCAGCGGTGGATGTAGCGGGCGATCTCGGATTGTCGGAGCGCGTCATCGGCCTCACGTTGATCGGCGTCGGCACCTCGCTGCCGTGCCTTGCCACGTCGCTGATCGCCGCGTTGCGTGGCGAACGGGAGATCGCCGTGGGCAACGTGATCGGCAGCAACCTGTTCAACCTGCTCGGCGTGCTGGGTTTTACCGCACTGGTGGCGCCGACGCCGCTGTCGGTCTCGCCCAACGCCCTGGACTTCGATTTACCGGTGATGCTCGGCGCCATCATCCTGTGCCTGCCGGTGTTCTATACCGGCTATCGGGTAACACGCATCGAAGGGCTGGTGCTGCTGGGGCTGTACCTGGCGTACGGTCTGCATGTCATGGCCTTCACCACTGGCATGCCGCTGGCCAACAAGCTTGAACAATTGATGCTGTATTACGTCCTGCCAGCGTTAGGGGCTCTGCTGTTGTTCACCTCACTGCGCGCCTGGCACCGCCAACACAAGAGGGAATCGCAATGACCGATCAGAAAAAAGCCGGGGTTGAAGTACGTCGCCAGGTCATGGGCGATGCGTTCGTCGACCGCGCCCTGGGGAATGCCACGGCGTTCACCCAGCCGCTGCAGGACTTCGTCAATGAGCACGCGTGGGGCAGCGTCTGGAACCGCGAAGGGTTACCGCTCAAGACCCGCAGCCTGATCACCCTCGCCGCCCTCACCGCCCTCAAGTGCCCGCAGGAACTCAAGGGCCATGTGCGCGGTGCGCTGAATAATGGCTGTACGGTGGAGGAGATTCGCGAAGCGCTGCTGCATTGCGCGGTGTATGCAGGGGTGCCGGCGGCGATTGATGCGTTTCGGGCGGCGCAGGAAGTGATTGAGGCGTATCAGGCCGATCAGCAGTGACTGTCCTGTAGCTATCGCAGGCAAGCCGGCCCCCACACTTGAGGGTATTCACACGTCCACATGTGGGAGCTGGCTTGTCGGGTCGCCGCATCGCTGCGATGGGGCCTCAAGCTGCCCGCCTATTTCAGATCCAACCACCCGCCTGCAACACAAAAATCCCGATATTCGTGGTCACCGCCGCCATCAGCGTGGTGATCACGATAATCGCGGCCGCCAGCTCATGATTACCCTGCGCCGCCCGGGCCATCACAAAGCTTGCGGCGGCGGTCGGCGCGCCGAAATACAGGAACAGAATCCCCAGCTCCGGCCCTCGGAACCCCAGCAACCACGCGCCCAGGGTGGCGATCACCGGTAGCCAGATCATCTTCATCAGGCTCGCGCTCAACGCCATGTTGCCGCTCTTGCGTAGCGCGGCCATGGACAAGGTGCCACCGATGCAAATCAACGCCAGCGGCAGCGTAGTATCGGACAGGTATTGCAAGGATTTCTCAAGCCAACCGGGCACGCCGATCTGGAAGTACGCGAACGGTGTAGCGACGATCACGCTGATAATCAGCGGGTTGGCCAATACGCTTTTGAAGATGCTCCACGGGTCGGACTTGATCACCGGGCTATAGACCGCCAGCACAATGGTCGACAGCGTGTTGTAAAAGAGGATCACCAGCGCGGCGAGGATCGCGCCCAGGGATATGCCGTAATCGCCGTACATACTGGCCGCCAGTGCCAGGCCGATGACCCCGTTATTGCCACGAAACGCGCCTTGGGCGTAGATGCCTCGGTCTTCGCGCTTGCAGCGAAAGATCGCCCAACCCCAGGCCACGGCAAAGCTCACCAGGGTGGCGACGCAGAAGTAGATGAGCAGGCCCGGCTTGAGCGCCGAGTGCAGGTCGGCATGCAGAATACCAAGGAACAGCAGCGCCGGCATGGCCACGTTGAACACCAGGGACGATGCGGTGTGGATAAAGTTGTCATTGATCCAGTTGATGCGCTTTAGAAACACGCCCAGGAACAGCATGGCAAACACCGGCGCGGTGATGGTGAGGGTGGTGAGGAAGATTGCCAGCATGCCGGGGAGAACCTTGGTGGGCGTCGTTAGTTGGCTAATGATAAGCCAGTACGAGCGGGTTCGTGTGGGCAACGCCATTCAAATGTGGGAGCTGGCTTGCCTGCGATGGCGATGTGTCAGCCGATGCACTCATAATTGATGCACCGCTATCGCAGGCAAGCCAGCTCCCACAGGTTAGCGCCTGGTTTCAGGTAATCGGCGCCGGGTTGAACAGCGTGATGTCGTTATGCAGCTTATGCCGCTCTGCCCAGGTCTGCTTCTTGCCGCTGGCCACATCCAGATAGAAGTGGAACAGCTCCCAACCCAGCTCCTCGATACTCGCCCGCCCCGTGGCAATGCGCCCGGCGTCGATATCGATCAGGTCCGGCCAACGCTGGGCCAGTTCGGAGCGGGTCGAAACCTTCACCACCGGCGCCATCGCCAGCCCATACGGCGTGCCGCGCCCGGTGGTGAACACGTGCAGGTTCATCCCCGCTGCCAGTTGCAAGGTGCCGCAGACAAAATCACTGGCCGGTGTGGCGCAGAAGATCAGGCCCTTTTCCTTGAAGCGCTCGCCAGGGCCAAGTACGCCGTTGATGGCACTGCTGCCGGATTTGACGATGGAGCCCAACGACTTCTCGACAATATTCGACAGCCCGCCCTTCTTGTTACCCGGCGTGGTATTGGCGCTGCGGTCTGCCTCGCCCTTGGCCAGGTAACGGTCATACCAGTCCATTTCCCGGACCAGCTCGCGGGCGACGTCCGGGTTCTGCGCGCGTGAGGTCAGCAGGTAAATCGCATCGCGCACTTCAGTCACTTCGGAAAACATCACCGTCGCGCCGGCGCGCAGTAACAGATCCGAGGCATACCCCAGCGCCGGGTTGGCGGTGATGCCGGAGAACGCATCGCTGCCGCCGCACTGCATGCCCAGGATCAACTCGGAGGCCGGCACGGTTTCGCGGCGGCGCTGGTTGAGTTTTTTCAAGCGCACGTCGGCCAGGGCCATGATCTGCTCGATCATTTCGGTAAAGCCATGGCTGGAATCCTGCAAGCGATACAGCCACGGCTCGCTCAGGTCCACGGAGCTGTCGTTGTCGTGCATCACCTGGCCGGCCTGGAGCTTTTCACAGCCCAGGCTGATCACCAAGGCTTCGCCGCCCAGGTTGGGGTTGCGCGCCAGGTTGCGCACGGTGCGGATGGGGATGTAGGCATCCGTCGCCGTAATCGCCACGCCGCAACCGTAGCTGTGGGTCAGCGCCACCACGTCATCGACATGCGGGTATTGAGGCAGCAACTCGTCCTTGATGCGCTTGACCGCATGGTCCAGCACGCCGGTAACGCATTGCACGGTGGTGGTAATGCCGAGGATGTTGCGCGTGCCCACGGTGCCGTCCGCATTGCGATAGCCCTCGAAGGTAAACCCCTCCAGGGGCGCCTGGGTTTCAGGCACCTCGGTGGACAGCGGCAAGCTGTCCAGCGGCGGTGCGGTGGGCATGCGCAACTGGTCCTCCTGCACCCAACTGCCGCGAGGAATCGGCGCCAGGGCATAACCGATGGTCTGGCCGTAGCGAATAATCTGGCCGCCCTCGGGGATGTCTTCCAGGGTCACCTTGTGGCTCTGCGGGATGAAATCCACGGTGACCAGGCCGTCGGGAAACTCGGTACCGGCGGGTACCCCTTGATCGTTCACCACGATCACCACATTGTCGCGCTCGTGCAAACGGATCGAGCGCGGCGAGTCAGCATGTTCAATCAACTGCATCACACGAACCTCAGGAATGCGCTTGGGAAAGATTGGTCAACTCCGGGCCTTTGGTAGGCGGCTCCTTGAGCACCACGCGCTTGATCGGGCCGACAATCACCAGGTAGCTGAATACCGCCACCAGCGCGTTGGCGCCGACGAACACCAGCGCCCATTTGAACGAGCCGGTGGTGCTGATGATGTAGCCAATCACAATCGGCGTGGTGATCGACGCCAGGTTACCGAAGGTGTTGAACAAGCCGCCACTGAGCCCGGCGATCTGTTTCGGCGAGGTGTCGGAGACCACCGCCCACCCTAGTGCGCCAACGCCTTTGCCGAAGAAGGCCAACGCCATGAAGCCCACCACCATCCATTCGATGTCCACGTAATTGCACGCCACGATGCTGCTGGAAATCAGCAGGCCACCGATGATCGGCGCCTTGCGTGCGAAGGTCAGCGAATGACCCTTGCGCAGCAGGTAGTCGGAAATCACCCCGCCGAGCACCCCGCCGATAAAGCCACAGATCGCCGGTAACGAGGCAATGAAGCCGGCTTTGAGGATGGTCATGCCACGCTCCTGCACCAGGTACACCGGAAACCAGGTCAGGAAGAAGTAAGTGATGCCATTGATGCAGTACTGGCCCAGGTAGACGCCGAGCATCATACGGTTGGTCAGGAGCTGACGGATGTAATCCCACTTCGGCCCGTCGGTTTTTTTACCCTTGCCCTTGTCCTGATCCATATCGACCATCGCGCCATTGGCGGCGATGTGATTGAACTCGGCCTCGTTGATCATCGGATGTTGGCGCGGGCTGTGGATAACTTTCAGCCAGATCAGCGAGAAAACAATGCCGATCACACCCATCACGATAAACACGTGCTGCCAGCCGAAGCGATAGACGATCCAGCCCATCAACGGCGCGAACAACACCGTGGCGAAGTACTGGGCCGAGTTGAAGATCGCCGACGCAGTGCCGCGTTCCGCCGTAGGAAACCACGCCGCAACAATACGGGCATTTCCCGGAAACGACGGCGCCTCGGCCAAGCCCACCATGAAGCGCAGCATGAACAGCGCGACCACCGCAGTGGAGACGCCAAACTCACCGACATAGCCTTGCAGCACGGTGAACAGCGACCAGGTGAAGATGCTCAGGGCATAGACTTTTTTCGAGCCGAAACGGTCGAGCAGCCAGCCACCGGGAATTTGCCCGGCCACGTAGGCCCAACCGAATGCAGAGAAGATATAACCGAGGGTGACCGCGTCGATGCCGAGGTCTTTTTGCAGGCTGGAGCCGGCGATAGCGATGGTGGCCCGGTCGGCGTAGTTGATCGTGGTCACCAGGAACAGCATGAGCAGGATCAAATAGCGGACGTGGGTCGGCTTGGTCGCTTGCATGTAGAAGTACTCCCACTAATTATTTTTTTTGCGGGTAATCATTTTTTTTGCCGTGGAAACCGCTCTATGTGGGAGCCGGGCTTGCCCGCGATGCAGGCACCTCGGTGTGTCAGCCAGACCGAGGTGATGCTATCGCAGGCAAGCCAGCTCCCACCTGGAGCCGGTGCCACGGGGTGCTGCGTGTTACGAACCGATGTAGCTGGTTTTCACCACGGTGTAGAACTCTTGCGCATAGCGACCCTGCTCACGCGAACCGTAGGATGACCCCTTACGGCCACCAAATGGAACGTGGTAATCCACCCCCGCCGTCGGCAGGTTGACCATCACCATCCCGGCCTGGGAGTGGCGCTTGAAGTGGTTGGCATATTTGAGCGAGGTGGTGGCAATACCGGCCGACAAGCCAAACTCGGTGTCATTGGCCATGGCCAGCGCTGCCTCGTAGTCCGCCACGCGCACCACGTTGGCCACCGGGCCGAAGATCTCTTCACGGCTGATGCGCATGGCCGCTTCACTGTCGGCAAACAGTGTGGGCGCCAGGTAATAGCCTTCGGTGTCGCAGGTCACCAGGCCGCCCCCACTCACCAGCCGGGCACCTTCGCTCTGGCCGATGTCGATGTATTTCAGGTCCTGATCCAACTGAGCCTGGGATACCACCGGGCCAATGTCGGTGCCGCTATTCAAAGCGTGGCCCACCTTGATCGACTTCATGCGCTCGGCCATGGCGGCGACAAACTGGTCGTGGATCCCCGCGGTGACAATCAAGCGGCTCGACGCGGTGCAACGCTGGCCGGTGGAGTAGAACGCACTCTGTACCGACAGCTCGACAGCCTGCTTGAGGTCGGCATCGTCGAGAATGATCTGCGGGTTTTTGCCACCCATTTCCAACTGCACCTTGGCCTGGCGCGATACACAGCTGACGGCGATCTGACGCCCAACGCCCACAGACCCGGTGAAACTGATGCCATCGACTTTCGGGCTGTTGACCAACACGTCGCCGACCACACGGCCACTGCCCATCACCAGGTTGAACACACCGGCAGGGAAACCGGCACGGGAGATGATTTCGGCCAAGGCCCAGGCGCAGCCAGGCACCAGTTCGGCAGGCTTGATCACCACGCAGTTGCCATAGGCCAGGGCCGGGGCGATTTTCCACGCGGGGATGGCGATCGGGAAATTCCACGGGGTGATCAAGCCCACCACACCGAGGGCTTCGCGGGTCACTTCAACGTTGACGCCCGGGCGCACCGAAGGCACGTAATCGCCCGACAGGCGCAGGCACTCACCGGCGAAGAATTTGAAGATATTGCCGGCGCGGGTCACTTCACCAATGGCTTCGGGGAGGGTCTTGCCCTCTTCGCGGGCCAGCAGGGTGCCGAGTTCTTCACGACGGGCGAGGATCTCGCTGCCGACTTTATCCAGCGCATCGTGACGCGCCTGGATACCGGAGGTGGACCACGCCGGGAACGCGGCGCGGGCAGCGTCGATGGCTGCGTTGACTTGGGCCACGTCCGCTTTGGCGTATTCGCCAATGGCGTCAGACACATCCGACGGGTTGATATTGGTGCAGTAGTCGGCGCCGGTTACCCATTCGCCATTGATGTAGTTCTCAAAACGCTTTGCCTGGGACACGAATCTTCTCCTGACGCAAAAGGCCGCTGATTGCTCAGCGGCCTTGTGGATAATTTATTGCGCGCCTTGCTTGTCGATCAGCGCGGCGAGGGCTTCGTACTCTTCCGGCAGCAGGTCGGTCAGTGGCGTGCGCACCGGGCCTGCGTCATAACCGACGATTTTCGCACCGGCCTTGACGATGCTCACCGCGTAACCGGCCTTGCGGTTACGGATATCCAGGTATGGCAGGAAGAAGTCGTCAATGATCTTGCCCACGGTGGCGTGATCTTCGCGAGCAATGGCGTGGTAGAAATCCATCGCAGTCTTGGGGATGAAGTTGAACACCGCCGAGGAGTACACCGGCACGCCCAGGGCCTTGTAGGCCGCGGCGTAAACCTCTGCGGTCGGCAAGCCACCGAGGTAGCTGAAACGGTCGCCCAGGCGACGGCGGATCGACACCATCAGCTCGATATCACCCAGGCCATCCTTGTAGCCGATCAGGTTCGGGCAACGTTCGGCCAGACGCTCCAACAGCGGTGCGGTCAGGCGGCAGACGTTGCGGTTGTACACCACCACGCCGATCTTGACCGACTTGCACACGGCTTCAACGTGGGCGGCAACCCCGTCCTGGCTGGCTTCGGTGAGGTAGTGCGGCAGCAGCAACAAACCTTTGGCGCCAAGGCGTTCGGCCTCTTGGGCGTACTCGATGGCCTGGCGGGTGGCACCGCCTACACCGGCCAGGATCGGCACGCTGGACGCACAGGTATCCACGGCGGTTTTCACCACCTGGGAATATTCGCTGGCCGCCAGGGAGAAAAACTCACCTGTGCCACCTGCGGCGAACAAGGCGCTGGCGCCATAAGGGGCCAGCCATTCCAGGCGCTTGATGTAACCCGCCTGGTGGAAATCACCCTGGGCGTTGAAATCGGTCACCGGGAAAGACAGCAGACCGTGGGAGAGGATGGACTTCAGTTCTTGTGGATTCATTATTCGAACACCCTGGGCGAAGACTTTCTAACGAAAGGTTGTTGTTGGTTTTGATGATGTCGTACGTCATCGTACAACTATAAATAGATTCGTCAACTGCAATTCATCCGGCGTAATCCTGCGAAGGCTTAAGACGCGGCTCTTGACGTAGGAAATTTCTCACCTATGATTCAGATAACTGTATACATATACAGTTATCACGGAAGATTCCTACGACATAGCAAGGAGCTAACATGTCAGGTCTTGAACTTGCAGCACCCGAAAAAACACCACCTACCCTGCGCTTCGAAGGCGGTGAACACACCGCCATCGGCGATGACACCCTGCTTCGCTTCGTCAAGGACGCCCCGGCCATTCCTGCGCGCCAAGTCGAACTGCACCTGCCCAACGGGCTTGCGCTGACCTATGGCCAAGTGATCGCCCTGGGCGGCGACTTCTATGGCATCCCCGGCCAACCGATCAGCGATGGCAATTCTCCGGCCGAGCGCGTGCAACGCTTCACCGCGGCCTTCAATTCTCTTGCCGTGTTGCCTGCTTCACGGGAAGAAGCGCAAAAAATCCTGGCGGTGATGCAAAAGGAGATCAACGCCGTCAACCAGGCGATCAAGGACGGCAAGCAGCCTCATGAAGCCTATGACGCCCTGGGAGATACGTTGTCGGAGGAGTGGAACCGCATTACCGGTGGTGGCAGTGCTGTTTCGGCCCTCGTCCCGCTGGGCCGCTACCTGAAGCTGGCAGCGGACAACGCCGACCACTTCGGTGAATGGGCCTTGTCCGCCTACTTGGCCGGCCATACGGCAGCCTTGCAACAGGCAGTAGTGGCCCATCAGACCGGCACCGACCAGGCCCTGGAGTTGGCCTACGCCATGAACAGCTTTGCCGATCATTTTTTGACCGACCTGTTTTCCGCCGGCCACCTGCGGGTACCGCGCAAACAACTGGCAGCGGTGGTGACGCCTGGGGAGCTCGGCTCGCTGATCAGCCGCTTTATGCACGATGAAGACAGTAAATTCGGGCTCAAGGTGCGCAATGCCATGGGCGCTCAGTGGCATGCCTACGGCGACAAGCGCTACTTCGACAGCATCGACGCCGACAATCGCGTGCAGGTCAAACGGGCGGTACAGGCCTCGGCAGATGAAATCTTCGAAACCTTCATCAGCGGTATCGCGCCCTCCCCGGCTGAGTTCAAGGCACCGCTGTATGTGCCCGACCTGAACGCCGCGCAAAACCCGGCGAATAACTTCTCGCCGCTGTTCAAGATGGAGGGGGACAAGGTGCTGCGGCGCAAGGACGTCAACGATTTGAACGACAAGCACTGGACCAATGATTGGTGGGGGTGGAGTACGTATTTACTGCTTAAAGACTACAAGCCAAACCAACCCGCCAGCTAAATAGACGCGGTACTCCAGATAACGGAGATCAAATGTGGGAGCTGGCTTGCCTGCGAATGCAGTTGTTCAGTGACAAGCTAAGTGACTGACACACTGCCATCGCAGGCAAGCCAGCTCCCACACGGGATATGAATGACCTCAGACCCGCTGCGCCTCTGCCTCTTCATGGGCATGACGCAGTCGTTCGCGACTATTGGTCAAATGCAAGCGCATCGCAGCCCGCGCCGCATCCGAATCCTGGCGGGCTATCGCCTCATAAATCTCTTCGTGTTCGCGGCTCAAACGGCTCATGTAGTGCTGTTGATCATCATGGGCCAGGCGCGCCGAATTCAGGCGGGTACGCGGAATGATGCTGGTGCCCAGGTGGGTCATGATGTCGGTGAAGTAGCGGTTGCCGGTAGACAGTGCAATTTCCAGATGGAAGGCAAAGTCTGACGCCACCGCATCGCCGGCGTGGGCGGCACTCTCATTCAAGGCATCGAGGGCCGCACGCATGGCCGCCAGCTGCTCATCGCTGCGACGCAGCGCCGCGAGGCCCGCAGACTCCACTTCCAGGCTGATACGCAGCTCCAGAATCGCCAGCACATCGCGCAAGGTCACCACGGTGGCCGGGTCTATGCGAAAACCGCTGGGGCTTGGCGTGTCCAGCACGAAGGTGCCGATACCGTGGCGAGTCTCGACCTGCCCCGCCGCTTGCAGGCGCGAGATGGCTTCACGCACCACCGTCCGGCTGACGCCATGGGCGTCCATGATCGCCGACTCGGTCGGCAGCTTGTCGCCGCGTTTGAGCTGGCCATCGCGGATCTGCTCGGACAACACCGTGACCAATTCCTGGGCAAGGCTGCGGCGCTTGCGGGGAAGACGTGGGGCGGCACTGGCGTTTTCCATGATGAACCATCTTTCTCGACGAACTAAAGACCGCATCATAGCCCATGGTGGTTGTACGATCACCGTTCCGGCGCGACTTTCATCCATATCCTTCACGCAAAAAAAATGCCCCGACCGACGTCGGGGCATTTTTCAGACGGGTGTGTAAGCGAAATCCGCCTACTTCACCACTTTCAAGCTTGGCCGACCGCTAGGGCGCGGCGGCTCGGTATCCGGTGGCGGTACATCATCGCCGTCTTCGCCTTCGATCGTTTCGTCATCCTCTAAAGGCGACTCCAGATCGAACACCATGCCCTGGCCATTTTCCCGGGCGTAGATCCCGAGGATGGCACCGATGGGCACGAACAGCGTATGGGGCACACCGCCGAAACGCCCTTCGAAGCTCACCGCTTCGTTGTCCATGTGCAGATGGCGCACGGCACTGGGCGATACGTTCAGCACAATCTGTCCGTCACTGGCAAAACCCTGGGGTACCTGAACCGCAGGAAATTCGGAATTGACCAGCATGTGCGGGGTGCAATCGTTGTCCACAATCCACTCATAGAGCGTGCGGACCAGGTAAGGTCGACTGGAGTTCATCAACGGCTCCTTAAGCCTTAGCGCATATCACGTTCGGCACCAGACAGACTCGCCTGGAAAGCCTCACGCGCAAACTGGCGCTCCATGTAATCAAGCAACGGCTTGGCCGGCCGTGGCAGTTCAATGCCCAGAATCGGCAAACGCCAGAGTATGGGTAATAGGCAGCAATCCACCAGGCTTTGTTCCTCACTGAGGAAAAAAGGTTTATCGGCGAACAACGGCGAAACGCCGGTGAGGCTCTCGCGCAATTCCTTGCGCGCCTGCACACGAGCGGCTTCTTTGGAACGCGAATCCAGGATCACATCCACCAACCCGCACCAGTCACGCTGGATCCGATGGATCAGCAGGCGGCTGTTGGCACGCGCCACCGGGTACACCGGCAGCAAAGGCGGATGAGGGTAACGCTCATCCAAGTATTCCATCACCACGGTCGACTCCCACAACGCCAGGTCACGATCGACCAGGGTGGGCAAGCTGCCGTAAGGGTTCACTTCGATCAGCTTCGGCGGCTGACGGCCCGCCTCCACACTGATGATCTCGGCGCTGACACCCTTCTCTGCGAGCACGATGCGTACTCGGTGGGAATAGTGGTCGGCGGGGTCGGAGTAACAGGCCAACCGGTTGGTCACGCCCATGGCGGTCCTCCTCGCTTGTTGAAATTATCGAAAGCTCAAAAACGAGCGCGCCCAGAAAGCATCCCTGTAACGTCCGGTTCAAACCGGCGCTACGTGTTCAGAGATGCCGCTGGGCGCGCAAGATTAACAGCAATTGCTTACGGTTGGATCAATGCACATCCTTCCAGTATTCACGCTTGAGCAAATAAGCGAATACAAAGAAGAAAGCCAGGTACAGCAAGACGTAGGTACCGATGCGCTGATGCTGCAGTTTGACCGGGTTGGCCGAGTAGGCCAGGAAGGTCACCAGGTTCTTGACCTTCTCGTCGAACTGCTCTTCGTTCAGCGTACCGGTCTTGGGCACGATGGTCAGTTGATCGCACGCTTCATGGGTCAGCGGCGTGCCGGTCAACGGATCATATTGCTTCTTGCCGTCTTCAACGACCTGAACCTGTTTGCATCCTACCACCTGGCGCCCCTGCAGGCCGACCAGAACGTTCGGCATGCCGACGTTCGGGAAGACTTTGTTGTTCACGCCATAGGGGCGTGCAGGGTCTTCGTAGAAGGATTTGAGGTAACCGTAGAGCCAGTCGGTACCGCGTACACGAGCCACCAGGGTGAGGTCGGGCGGCGCAGCGCCGAACCAGGTCTTGGCGTCGGCCGGCTGCATGCCGATGTTCATGTGGTCGCCGATCTTGGCACCCGTGAACACCGCGTGGCTGAGCATCACTTCATGGGGGATTCCCAGGTCATCGGCAACGCGCTCGTACCGTTGGAACTTGGCGCTGTGGCACCCCATGCAGTAGTTGGTGAATGTACGCAGCCCATCCTGCATGGCGGCTTTGTCAGACACATCGATATCGACTTTTTCCAGCTGCGCACCATGTTCGGCAGCGAAGGATAGTAGCGGCAGCGCCGCAAGCACGAATGCAACGAGTAATTTTTTCATCAGCCAGTCACCCTTTCCGGAACCGGTTTGGTCTTCTCGAGCCGGGTATAGAACGGCATCAGAATAAAGTAGGCGAAGTACAGGAAGGTGCAGACCTGCGACAGCAACGTCCGCTCAGGGGTGGGCGCCAATACACCCAACACACCCAGGATCACGAACGAAATGCAGAACACCCACAGCCAGATCTTGCTCAGCCAGCCTTTGTAGCGCATTGACTTGACCGGGCTACGGTCGAGCCACGGCAGCACGAACAGCACCGCGATGGCCGCGCCCATGGCGATCACGCCCATGAGTTTGTCGGGGATCGCACGCAAGATCGCGTAGAACGGCGTGAAGTACCAGACCGGGGCAATGTGCTCAGGTGTCTTGAAGGCGTTGGCCTGTTCGAAGTTAGGCTTCTCCAGGAAATAACCACCCATCTCCGGGAAAAAGAACACGATCGAGCAGAACACAAACAGGAACACGACCACGCCGACAATGTCTTTCACGGTGTAGTACGGGTGGAACGGAATGCCATCCAGCGGGATGCCGTTTTCGTCCTTGTGCTTCTTGATGTCCACGCCATCCGGGTTGTTGGAACCCACTTCGTGCAGCGCCAGGATATGCAATACCACCAGGCCCAGGATCACGATCGGCAAGGCCACCACGTGCAAGGCGAAGAAGCGGTTCAGGGTGATGCCGGAGATCAGGTAGTCACCACGAATCCACTGGGTCAGGTCGTTGCCGATCACCGGGATTGCGCCGAACAGCGAGATGATCACCTGGGCGCCCCAGTAAGACATCTGGCCCCAAGGTAGCAGGTAGCCCATGAAGGCTTCGGCCATCAGCGCCAGATAGATCAACATGCCGAAGACCCACACCAGCTCACGGGGCTTCTGGTACGAGCCGTAGAGCAGGCCGCGGAACATGTGCAGGTAGACGACGATAAAGAACGCCGACGCGCCAGTGGAGTGCAGCAGGCGCAGGATCGAGCCGTACTCGACATCACGCATGATGTATTCGACAGAGGCAAACGCCTCTTCCGCCGACGGCGTGTAGCTCATCGTCAACCACACGCCGGTGACGATCTGGTTGACCAGCACCAACAGGGCCAGGGAGCCGAAGAAGTAGAAAAAGTTGAAGTTTTTCGGCGCGTAATATTTGCTGAGATGGTCTTCCCACATTTTAGTGGCGGGGAAGCGCGCATCCACCCAATCCATGAACTTGCTCATCACGCGTTCTCCTTGTCGAGGCCAATGACAATGATGTCGTCAGATTCGTAATTGTGAGGAGGAACCGGCAGGTTCAGGGGGGCGGGCTGGGATTTGTAGACGCGGCCCGCAAGGTCATAGTGGGAACCGTGGCACGGGCAGAAATAACCGCCGACCCAGTCTTTGCCCAAATCGACAGGCGCCACTTCCGGGCGGAAGGTAGGTGAGCAACCCAGATGGGTACAAAGACCAACCAGCAGCAGAATCTCTGGCTTGATCGAACGTGCTTCGTTCTTGGCGTAGGCGGGCTGGTCGGACTTTTCGGATGTCGGGTCAGACAGCTGGCCTTCGATCTTCTTCAGATTCCCCAGGATTTCCTCGGTACGACGAACAATGAAAACCGGCTGGCCGCGCCACTCAGCAATCATCTGCTGGCCTGGCTCGATCTTGCTGACATTCACCTTCACCGGTGCACCTGCGGCTTTCGCCTTGGCACTGGGAAACCATGACCCCACGAACGGGACCGCAGCCCCCACCGCTCCTGCAGCACCCACCACGGATGTGGCTGCTACCAAGAAGCGACGCCGGCCTGCATTCACGCCGTCATTGCTCATTCAGTCCTCTCCCATCAGCTTTTTGGCCTGTTAAATCAGGCGTCTACTAAGTGTTGAATCTTTACTTATAAAAATTTTGACGGATGGTAATGAAAAGCCCCACGTATGACAAGGGAATTGCCCGGGGCTCCGCCTCCAGGCCTTGTAGTATAGGGGGTCTACGGATGTGGCAAGTTGTCACGGCGAAAAATGTGCATAAATCGCAGGCAATAAAAAACGCCCAGCTCCGTGAGGAGGCTGGGCGTTTTTGTGGAACGTAAAGCGAATTAACGCTTCGAGTACTGCGGACGCTTACGCGCTTTACGCAGACCGACTTTCTTACGTTCAACTTCACGAGCATCGCGAGTCACGAAGCCAGCTTTGCGCAGAGCGCCACGCAGGGTTTCGTCGTACTGCATCAGAGCGCGAGTGATACCGTGGCGGATTGCGCCAGCTTGACCACTTACACCGCCACCGATAACGGTGACGTAGATGTCGAACTTTTCAACGGTCTCGGTCAATTCCAGCGGCTGACGAACTACCATGCGGGCAGTTTCGCGACCGAAGAAGTTGTCCAGGGAGCGGTTGTTGATCGAGATGTTACCAGTGCCCGGACGCAGGAAAACGCGTGCGGTTGCGGTTTTGCGACGGCCAGTGCCGTAATTTTGAGTCGCCGACATAATGAACTATTCCGTTAAAACTTCAGTTCTTGGGGCTGCTGAGCAGCATGAGGGTGTACAGCGCCCGCATAGACTTTCAGCTTGCGAAACATATCGCGACCCAGTGGGCCCTTAGGCAGCATGCCTTTGACCGCGATTTCGATCGGGGCTTCAGGCTTCTTGGCAATCAGGCCTTCGAAGTTGGAAGACTTGATACCGCCTGGGAAACCGGAGTGACGGTAGTACATTTTGTCGCTTGCTTTGTTGCCGGTTACACGAACCTGCTCAGCATTGATGATGACGATGTAGTCGCCGGTATCAACGTGCGGGGTGTATTCAGGCTTGTGCTTGCCACGCAGACGGCTGGCGACTTCAGTGGCCAGACGACCCAGGGTCTGACCAGCGGCGTCGACGACAAACCAGTCGCGCTGAACTGTTTCCGGTTTTGCAGTAAAAGTTGTCATTCTTTAATAGCCTCAGGGGCCGCCTGTAAATTTAGACGGCGGATCTTACTGAATAGTGCGTACTTTGACAAGGTCAAAGGCAGCCGGATACAGACGCTATCGGGGGCTCGGGTCGGCGCGTCCGTTCAACGGCAAGATTCTTCGGCAGGCGGCGCATCACTTCCACTGCAGAAAGAGGTGGGCAATTATGCAGATTGCGAAAAAAAATTCAACCTGCTTTTATGATTGTTTTCCCCCGAAGGAGTACCCGATGGATTACCGACAGCTGGGCCGCACCGATCTGAATGTCAGCGCGATCGCGTTGGGCACCATGACCTGGGGCGAGCAGAACAGCGAGGCAGAGGCCTTCGCGCAGATCGAACGGGCCAAGGCCGCGGGGATCAACTTCCTCGACACTGCAGAAATGTACCCGGTGCCGCCCAAGGCCGACACCTACGCCACCACCGAGCGCTACATCGGCAACTACTTCAAAAGCCGTGGCGACCGCGCCGACTGGATCCTTGCCAGCAAAATCGCCGGCCCCGGCAACACCATCGACTACATCCGCGATGGCCACCTGCGCCACAACCGCAAGCACATCGGCGCAGCCCTCGACGCCAGCCTCAAGCGCCTGCAGACCGACTGGATCGACCTCTACCAACTGCATTGGCCGGAGCGCAGCACCAACTTCTTCGGCCAGTTGAGCTACAAGCACAAGGACGAAGACGACCTCACGCCACTGGAGGAAACGCTCGAAGCCCTGGATGAACAGGTGAAGGCCGGCAAGATCCGCCACATTGGCCTGTCCAACGAAACGCCGTGGGGCACCATGAAGTTCCTCGCCCTGGCTGAAGCCCGTGGCTGGCCGCGTGCAGTGTCGATCCAAAACCCCTACAACCTGCTCAACCGCAGCTTTGAAGTGGGCCTGGCGGAAGTTGCCATTCGTGAGCAGTGCGGCTTGCTGGCCTATTCGCCTTTGGCGTTCGGCATGCTCAGTGGCAAGTATGAAGACGGCGCACGTCCGGCCAAGGCGCGCCTGACCGAGTACAGCCGTTTCAGCCGCTACTTCAACCCGCAATCGGAAGCGGCATGCAGCCGCTATGTGGCGTTGGCGCGCGAGCATGGCCTGGACCCGGCGCAGATGGCGCTGGCGTTTGTGACACAGCAGCCGTTTGTGACCAGCAATATCATTGGGGCCACATCACTGGAACAACTGGACAGCAACATCGCCAGTGCCGATCTGAAATTGTCGAAAGAGGTGCTGGAAGGGATTGAGGCGATTCAGAAGGATCATCCGAATCCAGCGCCTTGATTGATCGGTAGACCGCTATCGCAGGCAAGCCAGCTCCCACATTTTGATCTGTGAATGCATTCAAGTGTGGGAGCTGGCTTGCCTGCGATGAGGCCATCAAGAACACCAGAACATCAAAGCGCCCTCGCAATGATCTCCTTCATGATCTCATTGGTCCCCGCATAAATGCGCTGCACCCGAGCATCCGCCCAGGCCCGGGCAATCGGGTATTCCCACATGAAGCCGTAGCCGCCATGCAACTGCACGCACTCATCGAGCACCTTGCACTGCAGGTCGGTGGCCCAGTACTTGGCCATCGCCGCCGTGGGCACGTCCAGCTTGCCTTCCAGATGCAAGGCCATGCACTGATCGACAAACACGCGGCCAATCTGAATCTCGGTGGCCATCTCCGCCAGCTTGAACCGGGTGTTCTGGAAATCGGCAATCGCCTTGCCGAACGCCTTGCGCTCTCGCGTGTACTCAAGGGTCCATTGCAACGCCGCTTCGGCTGAAGACAGCGCGCCAATCGCCACAGTCAGGCGTTCTTGCGGCAGTTCCTGCATCAGGTAGGCAAAGCCCATGCCCGCCTGGCCCAGCAGGTTCTCCTTGGGCACACGCACGTCCTGGAAGAACAGCTCCGAGGTGTCCTGGGCCTTCATGCCGACTTTTTCCAGGCGCTTGCCCTTGTCGAAGCCCGGCGTGTCGGCTTCCACCAGGAACAGGCTGGTGCCCTTGGCGCCGGCCTTGGGGTCGGTCTTGGCAACGACGATCACCAGATCGGCCAGGTAGCCGTTGGTGATAAAGGTCTTGGAGCCGTTGATCACGTACTCATCGCCGTCCAAAACCGCTGTGGTCTTGACGCCCTGCAGGTCGGAACCAGCGCCCGGCTCGGTCATGGCAATGGCCGTGACCATCTCCCCGGAGATCAACTTGGGCAGGTACTTGTGCTTCAGTGCTTCACTGCCGTAATGCAGGATGTAAGGCGCGACGATATCCGAGTGCAGGGAAAAGCCGATGCCGGTCAAACCCAGGCGGCTGACTTCTTCGATCACCACCGCGCTGTAGAGAAAATCCGCGCCCAGCCCGCCATATTCCTCTGGCAGGTGGGAACACAACATGCCCGCCTCCCCCGCCTGGTTCCACAGGTTACGTTCGATATAGCCCTGCTTTTCCCATTGCCCATGGAAGGGCACGGCGTGCTTTTCGAGGAAGGTGCGCACGCTCTCACGGAAGAGTTCGTGCTCCGAGCTGAACAAGGTTCTGGGGATCATGGGTCACCTGCGTGGATTGTCGGACAAGGACGAGCCCACAGAGCCTATGCCCCGAAGGCGTCACGGGACACTGGACACATGCGACAAAAAATAAGACGATCCAGCCGTCTGGTGACCACTTTCCCCTATAAGAATAAATGAAATTATGTCTAACCAAATCTCCACGCCGTTGCGGCGCGTCAGCATTTTGGCCATTGATCGGGTATTCGCTTCAACCCTCATGCAAGCCAAGGATTTCTTCCATCTCGCCAGCCTGCGCCATGGCAAACAGCAAGGCCTGGGCCTGACCCCAGGGTTCGAAACGCGCCTGGTCAGCCCCGACGGCCAGTCAGTGCGCAGCTTCAGCGATGTAATCATGCCGGTGGACGGCGGCCTCGAAGACGCCGACATTATTGTGCTGCCAGCTTTCTGGGACGACTTCGATGCCCTGTGCACCCGCTACCCGCAAGTGCTGCCGTGGCTGCGCGAGCAGCACGCCCGCGGCGCCGTACTCTGCGGCGAGGCCACCGGGGTGTTCTGGCTGGCCGAAGCCGGGCTGCTCGATGGCAAGGAGGCGACCACCTACTGGCGCTTCTTCAATGCCTTCAGCGAGCGCTTCCCCAAGGTGCAGCTCAATCAGGACAAGCACCTCACGGATGCCGATAACCTGTATTGCGCCGGCGGCACCACGTCGGCCTGCGACCTTTATATTTACCTGATCGAACGCTTCTGCGGCGCCAACATCGCCCAGGCGGTGGCCCGCGACATTCTCTATGAGGTGCAGCGCAACTATTCACCGGGGCGGATCGGGTTTGGCGGGCAGAAGCTGCATCAGGACGTGATCATCCTGCAGATCCAGCATTGGCTTGAAGAGCACTTCGCCGACAAATTCCGCTTTGAAGACGTCGCCCGGGAACACGGCATGAGCATCCGCAACTTCATGCGCCGCTTCCAGGCCGCGACCGGTGACAAGCCGCTGCATTACCTGCAACGCCTGCGCATCGAGACCGCCAAGGGCCTGCTCTCGGGCAGCCGCAAGAGCATCAAGACCATCAGCTACGAGGTGGGTTACGACGATGCGAGTTTCTTTGCGCGGTTGTTCAGGCAGCACACGGAGTTGTCGCCCAACCAGTACAGGCAGCAGTTCCAGCAGGCCGCCTGATCTCAGGCAGACATAAAGCATTGTGGGAGCTGGCTTGCCTGCGATGACGGTGTATCAGCCAGCCTATAGCTGACTGATACACCCCCATCGCAGGCAAGCCCGGCTCCCACATTAGATCTCCATTGAGCCGGAGATTGATTAAGGCTTGTGGCCGCGCGACAGGAACTCGTGGGACTGCATTTCCAGCAGGCGGCTTAGGGTGCGCTGGAATTCGAAATTCAAGCGGCCGCCGGTATAGAGGTCCTTGAGTTCGACTTCCGCCGAGATGATCAGCTTGACGTTACGGTCGTAGAACTCATCGACCATGTTGATGAACCGTCGGGCGATATCGTCGGTGGTCACGCCCATCTGTTCCACACCACTCAAGATCACGGCGTGGAAGATCTTGCCCAGCTCGATGTAATCGTTCTGGCTGCGTGGCCCATCGCACAGTTGGCGGAACTCGAACCAGGCCACATCATCGCAGGTGCGCAGTGCGATGATTTCGCGGTTCTCGATCATCAGCTTGTCGTTTTCCACCGCCTGGGTGCATTCCGGCGTCAGGGCACGGAAGCTTTTCTTCAGGCTTTCGTGTGCTGCTTCGTTGAGCGGGAAGTGGAACAGCTCGGCTTGCTCCAGATGACGCAAGCGGTAGTCGACGCCGCTGTCGACGTTGACGATATCGGTGTTCTGCTTGATCAGCGCAATGGCCGGCAGGAAGCGCGCACGTTGCAGGCCGTCCTTGTACAGGCCATCGGGCACGATGTTCGACGTGGCCACCAGGGTCACACCGTTCTTGAACAGTTCTTCCATCAGCGTGCCAAGGATCATGGCGTCGGTGATGTCAGAGACGAAGAATTCATCGAAGCAGATCACCCGGGCCTCTTGGGAGAAACGCTTGGCGATGATGGTCAGCGGGTTTTTCTCGCCCGGCAGGGTCTTCATCTCTTCGTGCACGCGCTTCATGAAGCGGTGGAAGTGCGTACGCACCTTTTCCTTGAACGGCAGTGCTTCAAAGAAGGTGTCTACCAGGTAAGTCTTGCCCCGGCCCACGCCGCCCCAGAAATACAGGCCCTTGACCGGCGTGTGGTCTTTCTTGCCAAACAGCTTGCTGAACATCCCTGGCTTGCTTTGCGACGCGGCCACGAGGTCCTCGTACAGGCGCTGCAAATGACGCACGGCATTTTCCTGGGCCGCGTCGTGGAAGAACTCGGGGCGTTTCAGATCAGCTTGATATCGTTCTAGGGGCGTCATAATTTCGTTAGCAAGGCAACAAAAACGGGCCGACACTGTAACGACGGCCCTGGATAATGGCAATCAACCCTTGGTCGGGTTAATCCTCGATTGGGGCTAACGCAGCGCGCAAGGCTTCGATGGCCGCGTCACGCGATGCTTCATTGGCGTACTCGGCACTGTCAGCTACTGCGGCGCCGTCCAGCCATACGCTGAAGCCCAAAGCCTCGGCGCGTACGTCCAGCGCATCGCCACTTTGCAGTTGCTTGGTCACCGCGCCGGCTGCTTTGCCATCGGTAAAGTTGCGCGACAACAGCAGTTGCTCGCCGTCGGCGGCCAACAGGCGGAAGCGGAAGCTGCCATCGTCTTCACGGAAGCTCACAAACCGTGCAGCCTTCGCTGCTTTTTTCTTGGTGGCGACCGGCGCCGCCGTCTGGTTGACGAACGAACGCAGGCCCACCGCTTCACGCAGCTCGGCCAGGAACGGTGCCGCCACAGCGCGGGCCTTCTTGGCGCCGACCTGCAGCAGGTCCTCCATGTCCGATGGGCGCGCCATCAGTTGATGGTAACGCTCGCGCGCTTCGCCGAGCTGGCCGTCGAGCAGTTGGAACAGACGGTTCTTGGCCTCGCCCCAGCTTAGGCCTTCTAGCAGCTCGCCACGGAATTGGGCTTCCTGGGCCTTGGTCGCAAACGCCTGGTACAGGGTGAACAGGTGCGAATTGTCCGGATCCTTGGCTTCGCCTGGCGCGCGCGAGTCGGTGACGATCCGCGAGATCGCGTCCTTCATGTCCTTGGCGCTGGTGAACAATGGGATGGTGTTGTCGTAGCTCTTGGACATCTTGCGGCCATCCAGGCCCGGCAAGGTGGCCACGCTTTCTTCGATCAACGCCTCGGGCATGGTGAAGAATTCTTTACCGTTGCCGAACAGGTGGTTGAAGCGCTGGCCGATGTCGCGGGCCATTTCCACGTGCTGGATCTGGTCGCGGCCCACCGGCACCTTGTGCGCGTTGAACATCAGGATGTCCGCTGCCATCAGCACCGGGTAGCTGTACAGGCCCATGCTGATGCCCGCATCCGGGTCTTCACCGTTTTCCACGTTCTTGTCCACCGAGGCCTTGTAGGCATGGGCGCGGTTGAGCAGGCCCTTGGCGGCAACGCAGGTCAGCAGCCAGGTCAGCTCGGGGATTTCCGGGATGTCCGACTGGCGGTAGAAGGTCACCCGGTTCACATCCAGGCCACCGGCCAGCCAGGTCGCGGCGATTTCCATACGCGAGCGCTGGATGCGCTGCGGGTCATCGCATTTGATCAGGGCGTGGTAGTCGGCCAGGAAGTAGAAGGAATCGGCATTCGCGTCTTCGCTGGCGAGGATCGCCGGGCGAATCGCACCGGCGTAGTTGCCCAGGTGCGGCGTGCCGGTGGTGGTGATGCCGGTGAGGATACGGGTACGGGTCGTCATGGGTGATCGCTTGTCATCAATTCGAAAGGCGTGGCAGCACCAGATCCTTGAGATCGGTCAGCTTGCCGTGAAAAAAGTGTCCGCATTCTGCCACTTTCAGCAACTCATGGGGGCGTTTGAGGGCGGCGGACCAGTCGTAGACCAGCTGCGGGTCAACCACTTCGTCGCTTTCCGGTTGGATCAGGGTCAACGGGCAGCCCAGCGGTAACGCGTCGGTATCGCGCAGGCGCATCACCGCAGCGGCGATCATGAACAGGTGTGCGAGCTTTTCACCTTTGGCTTCCAGGCGGCCGCCGAGGCTGGCGGCCACATACCCACCGAAAGAAAAACCCAGCAAGGTGATTGGCAGGTCAGGGTGCTTTTCCCGCAGCCAGGTGGCGGCCGCTTCAGCATCGTCGACCTCACCGGTGCCCATATCGTGAGTACCGGCACTGGCACCCACGCCACGGTAATTGAAGCGCAAAGTAATCAAACCCGCATCGCGGGCAGTGCGTTGCAGGGTCGAGACGACTTTATTGAGCATGGTCCCCCCCTGCACCGGGTTAGGGTGGCAAACCAGCGCCAGGCCACGTGGTTCGGGGTGATCCAGGTACAAGGCTTCCAATTGGCCCACCGGGCCATCGATCAAAACGGGGGTTTCACGCATGAGCAAGGATGAACTCCGTGACCTCTCAAGGGGTCGACTCGTCTAGCTAAAAGTCTGTGCATGGCATCATTGCGAGCTTAATCGCGGTATACAGCGCAGGTTTGAGCCGTTAACGTAAAGCAAAGCCGTTTATAGAGGAAGGACTCGTGGAACACTCGCTCTTAGTTTGGTTGTTGCCGACTCTTGCCCTGGTTGCCGGTGTCGCCATTGGTTTCCTGGTTGCCCGCCTGCTGCCGAATGCCGCGCCTAACCGCACGCAACGTCAGCTGGATGACATTCAGGAACGTTTTGACAGTTATCAGAACGAGGTTGTTACCCACTTCAACAGCACCGCGACCCTGGTCAAGAAGCTCACCCAGAGCTACCAGGAAGTACAGGATCACCTCGCCGATGGCGCTAACCGCCTGGCCCTCGACGACATCACCCGCCAGCGCCTGCTGGCCGCGCTGCATTCCGATGCCCCGCAAACCCCACGGGAACGCCTGACCCCGCCTCGGGAAAACCAGGAGCCACCACGGGACTACGCGCCAAAGACGCCGAACGCTCCAGGCATGTTGGATGAGCATTACGGCTTGAAGAAGTAAGTCATCTTCGAGCAACAAAAAGCCCGGCTGATCGATGATCAGCCGGGCTTTTTGTTGGGTGCCTGAACCATCAGACAACACCATGCCCCTGTGGGAGCTGGCTTGCCTGCGATAGCGGTGTGCCCGTTGACACACCTGCCTCAGGCACTCCGCCATCGCGGGCAAGCCCGGCTCCCACATTGAGCGAGCAGGCGCTCAAGTGAGTTGTTGTTCCTGCAACCGCCCACCGTCAATGCGCACATGTCGCCCATGAAAGCGCTTGAGGCTGCTGCGGTGGCCGACGCTGACGATGCTCAACCCCGGCAACTCATCGATCAACGCCTGGTACAAGGTTGCTTCGTCTTCTTCATCCATGGCCGAGGTAGCCTCATCCATGTACAGCCATCGCGGTGCAAACAACAACGCGCGGGCAAAGGCCAGGCGCTGTTGCTCGCCGGGCGAGAGCATGCGTTGCCAGTGGTTGGCTTCATCCAGGCGGCTGACCAGATGGGGCAGGCGACAGGTTTCCAGCACCTGTGCATAACGTTCTGGTGAATAGACACTGTCGTCCTGTGGATAACTCAACACGGCCTTGAGCGTACCAATCGGCAGGTAAGGCTTTTGCGGCAGGAACAGGTAGCGCGTCGCCGGCAAGCGAATGCTGCCATGACCGGCGGGCCACAGATGCCCCATCGCCCGCAGCAAAGTGCTCTTGCCGCTGCCGGAACGCCCGCTGAGCATGACGCGCTGGCCAGGCTCCACGGTCATGTGGGCGTCGGTGAGCAAATGGCGGCCGTCGGCCAGGTCCATGCCCAGGTCCTTGATCACCAGGCGCTCGCCTTCAGGGCGCACGTCGATCGCCGGCGTGCGTTGCTCGTTGTCGCTCATGGCCTGCTGGAAACTCAGCAGACGGTCGCTGGTGGCGCGCCATGTCGCCAGCTCCGAATAGGCGTTGATAAACCAGCTGAAGTTCTCTTGCACGTTGCCGAACGCCGAGTTGATTTGCATCAGCTCGCCCAGCTCGATCTTGCCAGTGAAGTAGCGCGGCGCGGCGACGATAAAGGGGAAGATGATCGCGATCTGGCTGTAGCCAGCGGTGAAAAAGGTCAGGCGCTTGGACACTTTCATGATGTCCCAGAAGTTCTGCCAGACCTTGCCGAAGCGCGAACTCAGGCGTTGCCTTTCATTCGGCTCGCCGTTGTACAGGGCAATACTTTCGGCATTCTCACGCACCCGCACCATGGAAAAACGCAGGTCCGCTTCGAAGCGTTGCTGTTGATTGCTCAGGCCGATCAAGCGCCGGCCGATCAAGTGCGTCAGCCAACTGCCCACAGCGGCGTACAGCAGCGCACACCAGAACATGTAACCGGGGATGGTGACGCCGAACACTTCGATGCTACCCGAGACGCCCCACAGGATGATCGAGAATGACACCAGGCTGACCACGTTACGCAGCAACCCAAGGCCCAGACTCAAGGTACCGGACGTGAAGTTGTTAAGGTCTTCGGAAATCCGCTGGTCCGGGTTATCGGTGTAGCCGCCCTGCTCCAGCTGGTAATAATTCTTGTGCGCCAGCCAACGGCTGAAGTGTTTTTCGGTGAGCCAGGCGCGCCAGCGGATCGTCAGCATCTGGGTCAGGTAAAGGCGGTACACCGCGCCGAGTATCGCCACCGCCGCGATCCCGCCGAAATAGCCGATCAGTTGCCAGAAGGCCGCGGTGTCTTTCTTCTCCAGGGCGTTGTAGAAGTCTTTGTACCAGTGGTTGATCCACACGGAGATCGCCACGCTGAACAGCGACAGGCCAATCACTGCGGCCAGCAGCAGCCAGGCCCTGCCCTTCTCTTCACTGCGCCAATAGGGTGTGATCATCGCCCAGGTTCGGCGGAAGAATTGCCCACGCACCGCGTCGTTGACCGCGCGATATTCAGCGTTCTGATTCATCGTTCAGGCTCGGTAGGAAAAAGTCACAGGCGTTTGAACCGATCATAGGTGATCGGTTCGTGCGTCCGTGCAGCCTGAAGTGAGTTGTTCAGTCGCCGTTCAGCGTCGTACCGGGCGCTTCTGCAACTTGCGTTGCAGCGTGCGGCGGTGCATGCCCAGGGCGCGGGCGGTGGCGGAGATGTTGCCTTCGTGTTCGGTCAACACGCGCTGGATGTGTTCCCACTGCAGGCGGTCCACCGACATCGGATTTTCCGGCACCAGGGTGTCGAGGTCGGCATGCTCGGACAGCAAGGCGGCCAGCACGTCGTCGGCATCCGCGGGTTTGCACAGGTAGTTGCAGGCGCCGCGCTTGATCGCCTCGACGGCGGTGGCGATGCTGGAGTAACCGGTGAGGATCACCACGCGCATTTCCGGATCGAGTTCCAGCAGCTTGGGCAGCAGCACCAGGCCCGAGTCGCCGTCCATTTTAAGGTCGAGGGCGGCGTAGTCCGGCAGGTCGGCCTGGGCGATGGTCAGGCCTTCTTCGGCAGAACCTGCGGTGCTGACGCGAAAACCGCGCCGGCTCATGGCGCGCGCCATCACGCGGGTAAAGGTCGCGTCGTCATCTACCAGCAACAGGTGCGGCAGTTCTTCGCCTTCGACTTGGATCTCGTCACTCATCGATATCTCCTCGTGCGACACGGGGCAGGCGCAGCTCGGTGAGCGTGCCACCTTCCTCATGACTATAGAGCTTCACTGAGCCGCCCGCGCGGGTCACGCTAGCCTTGCTCAAAAACAGGCCCAGGCCGAAGCCTTTGCCCTTGGTGGTAAAGAAGGGTTTGCCGATTTGCTCGGCAATGGCCAGCGGCACGCCCGCGCCGTGGTCACGAATGCTGATGGTGACGTTTTCCGCGTCCCAGTCCAACTGCACCCCGAGGCCTTCAGGGCAGGCGTCGGCTGCATTGTTCAGCAAGTTGAGCAGCGCCTGGGTCAGGTCCGGCGGTGGCGCCATGCGCGGTACGCTGCCTTGGCCCAACAGGTTGAAACGGTAACTGGCTTCGGGACGCATCAGGTGCCAGCGGTTGAGTGCCTCATCGAGCCACTGGGTGACGTCTTGCATTTCGACCGCCAGACGACGATTGGCTTCGGCGGCGCGCACCAGTTGCTGCAGCGTCAGCTTGCACTGTTTGACCTGCTCCTGCAGTACGCTCAAATCATCCTGCAGGACCGGGTCGTGATGGTCCTGGGTCATTTCCTTGAGCAGCACGCTCATGGTCGCCAGCGGCGTGCCCAACTCATGGGCGGCGCCAGCGGCCTGGGTGGCAACGGCCAGCAGTTGCTGGTCACGCAGGCCCTCTTCACGGCGAATGGCGCGCAGTTCTTCCTGGCGGCGCAATTCTTCGGCCATGCGCGCGGCAAAGAAGGTAATGACTGCCGCAGACAAGGCAAAGCTCAACCACATCCCGTAGATCTGCAGGTTTTCCCGGGCGATGGGGAATGTCTGCAAGGGGTAGAACTGCGCCAACAGCAGGGTGTACAGCGTCAGCGCAATGCCCGACAGCACCACCGAATAGCGCCACGGCAGGGTGACGGCAGCGATGGTCAAAGGCACCAGGTAGTAGGAGACGAAGGGGTTGGTAGAACCACCGGAGAAGTACAGCAACACGCTGTGGATAAACAGGTCGCAGGCCAGTTGCAGGGCGTATTCCAGCTCGGTCACAGGCCAAGTGGTGCGCAGTCGAATGGCGGTGAACACACACAATACGGTGGAGAAGCCCAGGGTCACGGCCAATTGCAGCCAGGGCAGCGGCAGCAGGTCGAACCAATAGGCAAGCCCGACGGAACCGGCCTGTGCGGCCAATACCAGGGTGCGAATGAACGTCAGGCGCCAAAGGTTCTGGCGGGTGGCGGAAGTCAGTTTTACGGCGGCGAGCATGAGCTCTCCTGATGAGCGCTGCAGGTATATCGCACCGAGTATAACCAAGACACGAGGACGGCAGGGCTTATGCGGCAAACCGCCACAGCGCGGCCTTCTCCTACCCACATAATTTGGCGCATTACTTACAGGAACCAAGGTGAGCATCGGACCACCCAGAGGCCTACCGCCCACCGATGGGCATCATCATGCCTCGCCACTCAGGAACGCTTTCATGCAGATGAATAACGCACTCCCCACTCAAAGGCCCTACACCGCTGAACCGCCATCAGGTGCCACTCTTAGCCGCCAGCGACGTGCGATAGACCAGAGCCCAAACAACGAGCAATACCTCGTGGAAAGCGTGCGCAGGGATTTATCCAATAACGGTGGTGACGGTTACGAACTCGTCAGCGTGAACCACGATCCCGGCAAGACGGTGGGAGCCCATGACAAAACAATTGTACCCGTGGATGTGGGGATCAATATCGACAGCGCCAGCAATGCCGAGAACCTGGCCTTGGCCTTCAAGTCGGTAACGCAAGATGCCGCGCAGACGGTCAAGCAACTGTTCAAAGACAAGTGGAACCTGGACATCGACCCGGACAGAACGTATCTGACGACGTTCAATTACAACACTACCGGCAAGCCGCCCTACCCGGCCAAGCTGGTCGAACAGATTACGCTGACGGACGCCCTGGTAAAAAACAGCCAGACCACGCCCGAAGGAAGAGGGGCGCTGGTTCCTCATTATGTCGGCGGCCCAGCAGTGAGGCTGGTCGATCACCTGCCCCATATTGCACCAGGCGTATTCGACTTCGCCGACCGATTCAACCCCAATCGCGAGTCGGCCCACATTACCCACACCTACCAAGGCATTTATACCGCCTCCACGCCCGGCACCCCGCAGGTCTATGCGCCTTCAACCCAGCTGTCCGTGTCGCCAAAGGACTTCAAGGAGCAAGTCTGGGCCACCGACTTCCAGCGCCCCTACATCGAGTTCCTTAACGACTTCTGGGACAAGCACGACCGTCAATACCCTATTGTGGCCAAGGCGGCACTCGTCAAAGCTGCACACTCGCAACATCAGGAGGGCAGCCTGACGCAGGAAGACAAACAACTGGTCCTGCGCGCAGCGGGGCTGCCTGGCAACACCCTGGCCTGGGCCGATACGCTGTTCAACGACCTCACACGCCCGACGCGGCCCGATCCTGGACTAGACGTAGGCCTGTTGAGCGTAGGGCAATACAAATCCACCGACCTGATGGTGATCACCGACAAAAACACCCGCCAGGGTGCCGATGGCAAACCGATCAACCGCACACTGCTGGTCATCCCGGGCAACTCTTCGCCAATCCACGCTTTTGACAGCGTAGAGCAAATGAAGCAGTGGTTGGCGAGCCAGGCCGCAGACCCGGAAAAACTCAAGGCACTGGAAGGACACTTCACCTTCAAGGACTTGAACAGCGGCCCGTTCAAAAGCGGCGTGCGTGAAATGCTCAAAGGGATGGCCGTGTGGCCCAAATATGCGCACCACCGTACCTGGCCTCCTGCAACGACCTTGAGCCTCCAGCGCTTCAACGCCACCGGGCGTTCAAATACCGGCCCTGATATCGACGCCACCGCCGATGTCTTTCAACAGATCGGCCAACGCCAGTACGATCGGTCGTTCGACGACGCCAAGTCGCAGATCACCTCCGATGCCGACGTCACCAAAGCCAATATCCTGTCTGGCCTCAGCAAGGCAGCCATGATCGCGATGCTCTTTGCCCCGGTGGCCATCGCCGTGCCCGAAGTGGCTTTGGCGTTGGATGGGCTGTACATCGCCTCGGGTATCACCGAAGCAGGCATTGGCGCCGACGATTTGGCCAAGGGCAAACCCGGCGGCGTCGGTCATTTGATTTTTGGCGTGCTCAATGCCGCGCTGCCTGTAGCCACACGCGTGCTGTCCCAGGCCGGTACAGTGGTGGAAGAAGGGGCCTCGGCCAGTTCGCAACGCCCCGTTGGGCAGCCAGTGACTGATGCCCATCCGGGCAAGCCCTCGGTCGACCTTAACGTCGACAATAACTTTGCCTCCTTACTCCCCGAATCGGAACCTGTGGCGCCGGTCTCCGAAACACTGTCGACGGACGGTAAGTTGGTCACCCTCACGGGCACCAAGGATAACCTGGTCAAAGTCGAAGACAACCTGCACATTTTCACCGACATGAATAAAAATGGTCTGGAGCATCGCCTCAACATCATTGGCCACGGCGATGGCACCCATATTTATTACAAAGGCGGCAAACACACCCCGCAGGGGTTGTACAACACGCTCAAGCGCAATGGCATCTTCCCGGAGAGCTATGACAATATTCGCATTCTGAGCTGTTACTCCGGGGCGCAGGGCGAGAACTCCTTCGCCGCTCAATTTCAGCGACTCACCGGACGCCCAGTGAAAGGCTATGTAGGTGAACTGACTGCCAGATACTCCCCTGAAGAGATCCTGGGAGATAACCAGACAATCTACGAAAGCGGAAAACCCCCTGTAACCTTCGATCATCCCAGTCCCGACGATGGCGTTTCGGGTAAAGAATTCAAGCCGGTGAAGACCAACCCGTATTCGATTTTCGATCACCCGTTCAAATGGTGGAATTTCAGCTACAAGCCTGTAACGTTTACTCCAAAAGGGGCCACCCTGTAACAGAGTCCTCGCGTGGCGTGAGGGTAGCGCACGCCACGCTGAAATTTATTTGTATTGGGTAAACCCGACGAACCCCAAGGCTACGTCTACAGTCTTACCGAACACGAATATCCCCAGGAGCTTCCATGTCTCGTTTCACTCGCAGTGCAGTTGTTCTCACCCTCAGCGCCAGCGCCCTGGCCAGCCTGCCGGCTATGGCCGCCGATGCACTGAATTACAACCAGATCTCCCTGCGCGCCGAAGTCAGCCAGGAAGTGGCCCGCGACAAGATGATCGTCACCCTTTACACCGAATCGCAAAACGCCGACCCGGCCAAGCTCGCGGCCGAAATCACCACCACCCTGAACCAGGCGCTGGGCCAGGCTCGCGAAGTCAAAGGCGTGACCTTGCGCCAGGGCAGCCGCAACAGCTACCCGATCTACGACAGCAAGAACCAGAAGATCACTGGCTGGCGCGAACGTGCAGAACTGCGTATGGAAAGCGCGGACTTCCCGGCACTGTCCAAACTTACCGGCGAGCTGCTCAACACTCTGAAGATGGACAGCATGGACTTCGCCATCGCCGATGCCACGCGCAAGGCCAGCGAAGATGCGCTGCTCAAAGATGCCGTGGCTGCATTCAAGGCGCGTGCGCAACTGGCTACCGATGCACTCGGTGGCAAGGGCTACAAGATCGTCAACCTGAACTTCAACACCAATGGCTACCCGATGCCCTACGCCCGCAATGGCGGCATGATGATGAAAGCCGCCATGGCCGATTCAGCACCGACGCCTGAAGTGGAAGCCGGCACCAGCCAGGTCAACATGAGCGCCGACGGCGTGATCGAAGTTTTACAGTAACTTTTTTAGACAGGACAACGGCGCACCCCCACGGGGCTTGCGCCTTTTTTTTGCGCGTTTGCGCCACGTCATATCCAGCAGTACATCTCGCAGGAATCAAGTGGCCGGCCTCTACGACTCATTACTGCCATAGCTACCAGGGAGGGATGTGCTGGCAATTATTCATACAATGAGAGCCGAATTTATGTCCCTGTCACTCAACTCAACCCACAGGTTATCGCTGCCACTCGTAGTCGCCAAACCGACGTCGGCCATTCAAGCGCAGGCGACACCGCCCACTGCAAAAACCGCCCAACCCGACGAAACAGCACTGCTCAAGGCCTATCTCGAGGCCGCACAACGTAAGGTGTTACACGGCAATGCCGGGCTTATAACCGTGCCGCCCCAGAGCACTCTGGGCCAGTGGCTTGGGCTGTATCGCATGCATTTGGAAAACGCCGTGGTACAAGGCTGGCTGCAGGAACAACACTTCGCCCCGGACACCTTGCTTTCAATCAACCCGTCTACAGGTACCTTGTCCGCCAAGGTCGAGGGCAAAACTAAAACCTTCCATCTCTCGGATTCATCAGGCTGGGGACAAATTTCAGGACCATTGCTGGACGCCGCAAAAGTTATCGCCCCTGGAAATAACGGTGATTTACGTGTGAGGCTGGGCAAGGACTCCATCAAGGTCAGCGCAAAAGTGGTGGCCAACTTTGAAGGTGTGCCCCTTCCCCAAAAGCTGTCACAGGCTCGAACACAAATAAGGCACCTGGAACACAAAGACACCTTCGATCCTATCCCCGCCGATGACCGCCTGCGCCCTGCCAGCAGCCGCTCGCCACAGGCGCTGCAAGTGCAAAAACACAACGCCGCCAACTACTACAGCACCGCACCACAAGCCTTGGCTTACAAGCGCCTGGCCGTTGACGTCGCCGACAACCTGCCCAATACGCGGGCAGAGGCCAAAAAGTGGGCGGATGACCTGCTGCTCAAACTCACGGGCAAACCTATCGACTCCGACACCGTGTACTTGAACCGTTTCAAAGGTGGCGAAAGCGCAGACACGGCGACCGGCTGGGAACACACCTTTCAAGAACCCTGGTCTTCGCTGCGCTTGCCCGACGCCTTGCTGAAGAACTTCTCCGAGCACGACTGGGTGCCCGGCAACCTGGACCTCGAAGCGGGGCTGTATACCCAGCCTGCTGGCCAAAGCGAAAAAGGCGGCTACGGCAAGCATAATCAAATCGACCTCAAGCCCTCCCAAGTGATGCATGAAAGCTGGAAAACCGACTTTCAGACCCAAATGACCCAGAAGATCGACCATTTCTGGAGCACGCATAACGACGAGTATGAGACGACGATCAAAGGTGAATTCATCTTCCAGGCCCGCAAGCAATTGAAAAGCGCCGAGAGCAGACCCCCTCTTGAACGTTCCTTGCAAGCGCCCGAGCACCAGTTCACCCGTGACGACTACCGTTTGGTGATGGGTGCTGTGTCCAACCTTACGCTCGATGAAAACGCCCCGATCACCGTGGAACAACTCAAGGCCAAAGCACCGGCAAACGGCAACGTTCAAGCGCATGCCCTGAGCCTCCACGGGGTTACGTCCAGCGATATAGTGCGATTCAGCGCTGCGGACGGTGGCCGGCAAGTGCTCTATATACCGGGCGCCGAACCCGCATTCTTGCGCTTTGATTCTATTGAGAAGCTGGATCAGTGGCTGCTCGAGCAAGCCAAGGACCCTGCAAAACGCGAAGCACTGGCGGCTCACTTCCCGATGATCTATCGCCAGGACCAGACCAAGAGCTTTGCTGAACGCGCGGCAAAAGTACTGATGCCCATTCTGTGGTTCACCCATGTGGGCGAAAAGAAGGATGGCCTGGACACCCTCTTGGCGAAAATGGCCAGTGGTGAGTTGAAGGGGTCAGCGATCGACCGCAGCCACGCTGCCATTAAAGACGACGTTTTTTCCACATTGGCGACGGCCGCCACAGAGCGGATGAACAGTGACGCCGATGTGGTCATCAAGTCCAACAGCGAGGAGATTCGCGATACCTGGCTGAACGACATCACCGTAGCCGCCGGCCTGCTGGTCAAACTCGCGCCCATCGCCGCGCCCGTAGCCGCCGCAGCGGTGGCGGCCGGGTTGACCGAGGTGGCGCTAGGGGCAGAAAAAACCTCGTCTGGCGACACCGTGACAGAGCGGGATGAGGGCGCCTCCAAAGCGTTCGATGGCTTACTCAATACAGTGTTTTCCTACGGTGCCAGTGCTGTGCCGGAAGACCCTTTTGCACTGCCCGCAGAAAGAGAACTACCGAGCCTTAAGCCCCAGCCCCTCCCCAGGGCAAACGCTCGCGAACCACAACCTGGGCCGTCCACAGGCACCCCTGTGGTTATCGACTCCATTAACGCCCCACTCCCCAGATCCCGTTCACTCATTCCAATGGCGCAATATGCCGTCCCGGAGGGTGAACAGCTGATAAAGAACGCGCCTCGCGACGCGTTGGGTGTTTATCGAGTAACCGACAGCCAGGGAGCGTTGCGCCAGTTCGTGCGCCTTACCGATGAGACGGGGGCGAGCAAGGTATTTGAGATATCGGGGCGTTACCGGACCGGCGATGCATTTGCCAGAGTCATCAACCCCGATAACGGCGCGGGGCTGATGGTCATCACACCCGGGCGTAATGGAGAGTGGGCCCGGGCACCGGGCGATGGCGGGATAAAATGGCCGTGGCCGTGGCAACGTCCTGAGTCCCCGACACCCAGTAACGATTTAAAAACGCCTGCACATGTATCGGATAATTTTATTGAGTTAGACGGCACCAAAATGAAAAGCGCTGACCTATTCGACAAGTATTTCAACGTTGCAGAGCAAGCGAACTATAAATATGGCGTCACTTTCAGGGAAAATAACGGTATTTTAGAAAATCGTCCTGTCTTTTCCTGGACAGCAGACAGCGCGGATTTCACCGTACTTGCATCGGAAACAGCCTCCCCCTCCTCGTTTGGTAGCAGCAATTACTCCGAATACTTTATCAAAGACATCGACCGGGACCCTTACACAATAAGACGCCCTGGCCTGGAGAACGTTGAGATCAACGTACCCCGGCAGCTAGCAGGAATGACCATCCCAGATAACTTAGGAGGGGCAATTCGTGAGGGTCTGGTAAGGGACGGGATCGATACATTTGAGCGCACCGTGCCCAATCCTGACATGCGAGCGGCAATTTCAGAGGTTGCTCATCAAGGATCTTCCGCTCCTGCGTGGTTTGAATTGCAACCTCCGCGAGTGAAAGACGGCTATAGCAGCAGCGTTAGCAACCGGCAGTACTTCATCGACTACAACCCTCTAAAAAATGAGACCGAGGTCACAATAGTCACCCAATGGCACCTGAAATATGATGTTAGAGGTGAGTCCACCCTCGTCGATGACGTGAACATAACAGCCACTCGGACTTTCACCCTTCGTGAAAGTAATGAAATAGACGGCCCGCCCGTTACAATCGATAAATCGGCCCCCACCCGTATAGAAGTATCCCCCGCATAAAGGTATCCCCTACCTAAGCCAGTTGAACGGCGGTAACCTCGGTGACCGCCGTTTTTGTTTGGGCTGCTTTAAGATGCCCGCCGCCTCAGGGGTCTCCATGGAAAAAATCGCCGTCAAGCCACTGCTCCTCGCCGCAAGCCTTCTGGCCTTTATACCAATGACCCAGGCCGCCACCACCCTGGTCTACTGCTCCGAAGCCAGCCCCGCCGGCTTCGACCCCAGCCAGTACACCAGCGGCACCGATTTCGATGCGTCCGCCGAAACCGTGTTCAACCGCCTGACCCAGTTCAAGCGCGGCGGTACCGAAGTCGAACCTGGCCTGGCCACCAGCTGGGATGTTTCCAAGGATGGCCTGACCTACACCTTTCACCTGCGTGAAGGCGTCAAGTTCCATACCACCGACTTCTTCACCCCGACCCGCGACTTCAACGCCGATGACGTGCTGTTCACTTTTAATCGCCTGCTCGATGCCGACAGCCCGTTTCGCAAGGCCTACCCCTCAGAGTCGCCCTACTTCACCGACATGGGCTTGAACACCACGATCAAGAACGTCGAAAAACTCGACGAGTACAGCGTGCGGTTCAACCTGAACACGGTCGATGCTTCGTTCGTGCAAAACCTGGCCATGAGCTTCGCCTCTGTGCAATCGGCCGAATACGCCACCCAGTTGTTGAAACAAGACAAGGCGGAGCAGATCAACCAGCAACCGGTCGGCACCGGGCCGTTTGTGTTCAAGCGCTACCAGAAAGACTCGCAGATCCGTTATGTGGCCAATAAACAGTATTGGAAACCCGAGGATGTGAAGCTCGATAACCTGGTGTTCGCCATCACCCCGGACGCCGCCGCGCGCCTGCAGAAACTCAAGGCGGGCGAATGCCAGGTCAGCGGTTACCCGCGCCCCGCCGATATCGAGGTGATGAAGCAAGACCCCAACCTGCGCGTACTGCAACAAGCGGGCTTCAACCTGGGTTTCCTGGCCTATAACGTGACTCACCCGCCGCTGGATCAACTCAAGGTTCGCCAGGCACTGGACATGGCCATCGACAAGCCCGCAATCATCAAGGCCGTGTACCAGGGCGCCGGGCAATTGGCGCAGAACGCACTGCCTCCCGCGCAGTGGTCTTATGACCCGAAAATCCAGGACGCCCCCTACGACCCGACCAAGGCAAGGTTGCTACTAAAAGAAGCAGGGGTTGCACCAGGTACCACCATCAACCTGTGGGCAATGACCGTACAACGCGCCTCAAACCCGAATGCGCGGATGTCTGCACAAATGATTCAACAGGATTGGGCCAAGGTCGGCATCAAGGCCAACATCGTCAGCTATGAGTGGGGCGAATACATCAAGCGCGCCAAAAATGGCGAACACGATGCAATGATTTATGGCTGGACCGGCGACAACGGCGACCCCGATAACTGGCTGGGCGTGCTCTACAGTTGTGCTGCGGTCAAGGGCAGCAACTACGCCAAATGGTGTAACCCGGCCTATGACAAGCTGGTGCAGCAAGCCAAGGTCAGCAGCGACCGCGAGCAGCGCATCAAGTGGTATCAGCAGGCACAGAAAATCCTTAAGGAACAAGTACCTATAACGCCTATTGCGAACTCGACGGTTTTCCAGCCTATGCGCAAGCAAGTGCGTGACTTCAAGATCAGCCCGTTTGGGCTAACGCCGTTCTACGGTGTGGGTCTAGATAAGTAACAGCCGCGCCCCAACCGAGTGCGCTAGACGCCTCGGCTGGGCTTTTTTGGTGCGCCATTTGCACCGAAAAAACCCTCCAAACAGGCACTTTTGTGTCGAAACTTTCATAATTGCGACATTCCTGTACGTTCGTACCACAGTTTTCCCTTTGCAACCGCTCTGCATCTTGCATTGGGTATGGCGCCTGCATAAGTATCCGCAGGCCGACTCACGAGGTCGCCCTCACCACCAAAAATGACAACAAATCATGAGGCCAACATGCTTAAACACGCAGTCCTTCCGTTATTAGTGAGCGCTGGCCTTATGGCCGCAGCCCCCGTAGCCCTTGCGGCAACTAACCTGGTGTTCTGCTCCGAAGGGAGCCCGGCCGGTTTTGATCCAGGCCAGTACACCACCGGAACAGACTTCGATGCCTCGGCCGAAACCATGTTCAACCGCCTGAGCCAGTTCGAACGTGGCGGCACCGCCGTCGTTCCTGGCCTGGCCACTAGCTGGGACGTGTCCCCGGATGGCCTGACGTACACCTTCCACCTTCGCGAAGGCGTCAAGTTCCATACCACCCCGTACTTCAAGCCAACTCGTGAATTTTCGGCTGACGACGTACTGTTCACCTTCAACCGGATGATCAATAAAGACGATCCATTCCGTAAGGCCTACCCCACCGAGTTCCCGTACTTCACGGACATGGGGATGGACACCAACATCAAGAACATCGAGAAAATCGATGACCACACCGTCAAGTTCACCCTTGGCACCGTGGACGCCGCGTTCATCCAGAACCTGGCCATGAGCTTCGCCTCGATCCAGTCCGCCGAATACGCTGCGCAGTTGTTGAAGGAAGGCAAGCCTGCCGACATCAACCAGAAGCCGGTCGGCACTGGCCCGTTCGTGTTCAAGAGCTACCAGAAAGACTCGAACATTCGCTACACCGGCAACAAGGACTACTGGAAACCTGAAGACGTGAAGATCGATAACCTGATCTTCGCTATCACCACCGACCCGTCGGTGCGTATCCAGAAGCTCAAGAAAAACGAATGCCAGATCACCCTGTTCCCACGTCCGGCCGACCTCAAGGCGCTGGGTGAGGACAAGGACCTGAAACTGCCGCACCAGGCCGGTTTCAACCTGGGCTACATCGCCTATAACGTCATGCCAGTACTCAAGGGCCAGACCGCCGCGAACCCGCTGGCTGACCTGCGCGTCCGTGAAGCCCTGGACATGTCGGTGAACAAGCAGCAGATCATCGACTCCGTGTACCAGGGTGCCGGCCAACTGGCAGTCAACGCCATGCCGCCGACCCAGTGGTCCTATGACACCACCATCAAGGATGCCAAGTACGATCCTGCCAAGGCCAAGGAATTGCTCAAGGCCGCTGGCGTCAAGGAAGGCACCGAGATCACCCTGTGGGCCATGCCGGTCCAGCGCCCCTACAACCCCAACGCCAAGTTGATGGCCGAGATGCTGCAGAACGACTGGAAACAGATCGGCCTGAAGGTCAACATCGTCAGCTACGAGTGGGGCGAGTACATCAAGCGCTCCAAAGGCGGCGAGAACCAGGCCATGATCATTGGCTGGAGCGGCGACAATGGTGACCCGGACAACTGGCTGAACGTGCTGTTCGGCTGCGACTCGTTGTCGGGCAACAACTTCTCCAAATGGTGCGACAAGAAATTCGACGGCATCGTTAAAGAAGCCAAGGCCACTTCGGATGTCGCCAAACGCACCGAGCTGTATAAGCAGGCGCAACATATCCTCAAAGATGCAGTCCCGATGACACCTATCGCGCACTCGACGGTGTATCAACCCATGCGTAATACCGTGCAGGACTTCAAGATCAGCCCGTTTGGCTTGAACTCCTTCTACGGCGTTAGCGTCAGCGGCAAGTAAGGATCAATAACGGCGACGTTTCCTAACGTCGCCGTTATTCCATCCGCCTGGACCTTAGGAAACAGACTACGTTTGCAAGCGTTGCCGTCTTACAGCAATGAACTGCGACCCGTGCCTCCGTTGCCTACAAGGTCAGTCAGAATTGACGCATTTACTGCAAGGTCAGCGCCCCATAAGGTCGTAGGACAGCAGAGGCATCACTCTGGGAAGGGCACTTGCTGTGTGTGGGATCAGTGATGTCTGCCTGGCTGTAAGCCAGCAGGAAGGCTCGCTGTTGATAACTACAAACAAGGACCGGGATCGCCATGCGCCATACCACCGTTGTATCCGCTCTGTTTGCCACCAGCCTGCTGGCCATGGCCACCATGGGCCAAGCCGCCGAGAAAAAGAGCCTGGTGTTCTGCTCCGAAGGCAGCCCGGCAGGGTTTGACACTGCGCAATACACCACCGCTACCGACAACGATGCGGCGGAGCCTTTGTATAACCGTTTGGTGGAGTTCGAAAAAGGCGCGACCGACGTCGTCCCTGGGCTGGCAACCAAGTGGGACATTTCCCCGGATGGCCTGACCTACACCTTCCACCTACGTGAAGGGGTGAAGTTCCACAGCAACAAGGAATTCAAGCCGACACGGGACTTCAACGCCGACGACGTGCTGTTCACCTTCAACCGCATGCTTGACCCCGAGCACCCGTTCCGCAAGGCCTACCCCACCGAGTTTCCGTACTTCAACGGGATGAGCCTGAACAAGAACATCGCCAAGGTCGAGAAAACCGACCCGTACACCGTGGTGATGACGCTGAACACGGTCGACGCCGCGTTCGTGCAGAACATCGCCATGAGCTTTGCCGCGATCCTTTCGGCGGAATACGCCGAGCAGTTGCTCAAGCAAGGCCGGCCCAGCGACATCAACCAGAAACCGATCGGGACTGGCCCGTTCGTGTTCCAGCGCTACCAGAAAGACTCGCAGATCCGCTACGTGGGCAACAAGCAGTACTGGGACCCGAGCCGCGTCAAGCTGGACCAACTGATCTTCGCCATCAACACCGACGCCTCGGTACGCGTACAGAAGCTCAAGGCCGGCGAATGCCAGGTGACCTTGCATCCACGCCCTGCCGATGTCGAGGCCCTCAAGGCCGACCCGAACCTGCAACTGCTGACCAAGCCGGGCTTTAACCTGGGCTATATCTCCTACAACGTGCGCCACAAGCCATTCGATCAGCTTGAAGTACGCCAGGCGCTGGACATGGCGGTGAACAAGCAGAGCATCCTCAATGCTGTGTACCAGGGCGCCGGGCAACTGGCGGTCAACGCCATGCCGCCGACGCAGTGGTCCTACGACGACAGCATCAAGGACGCCGCCTACGACCCGGAAAAAGCCAAGCAGTTGCTCAAGGCCGCCGGGGTCAAGGAAGGCACCGAGATCACCTTGTGGGCCATGCCAGTGCAACGCCCGTACAACCCCAACGCCAAGCTGATGGCGGAAATGCTGCAGAACGACTGGGCCAAGATCGGCCTCAAGGTCAAGATCGTCAGCTATGAATGGGGCGAGTACATCAAGCGCACCAAGAACGGTGAGCACGATGTCAGCCTGATCGGTTGGACCGGCGACAACGGTGACCCGGACAACTGGCTCGGCACCCTCTACAGCTGCGACGCCATCGGCGGGAACAACTACTCCATGTGGTGCGACCCGGCGTACGACAAGCTGATCAAGCAAGCCAAGGTCGTGACCGACCGCGAACAAAGGACTGTTCTGTACAAACAGGCGCAGCAACTGCTCAAGCAGCAGGTGCCGATCACGCCCATCGCCCACTCGACGGTCAACCAGCCGTTAAGCGCCAAAGTCGAAGGCTTCAAGGTAAGCCCTTTCGGCCGCAACGTGTTCTCGGGCGTCAGCATCAACCCATAAGAAAATAACCGGATGGCGGGGAGCGAAATACGCTTCCCGGCAAACGTGCAGGCTTTTGTTGGGAAATTTCCTACGCCAAACGTTTGCAATAGCTTGAACGAGTTCCACACCCAATAGCCGGATCACCCAAAAAGACCGGCATTAAAAAAGAGAACCAAAGGAGCTTCACCCATGAAACTGAGCAGCAAAGCGCTTCTGGCCTTGGCCATCAGCAGCATCACGGCCACCGCCTACGCTGAAACGCAAAGCCAGGACTTCGTTCCTACCACCCTGGCCGGCACCAGCGCCCAAAGCGAGGCCAAAGGCTTTATCGAAGATTTCAGCCTGGGCGGCACCACGCGTAACTGGTACTCCCATGAAAGCAAATACCGTGGGGGCACCTTCTCGTACCAGAAGCACGGCCAGACCCTGACCGATCGCAACCGTACCAACTGGGTGCAGGGCACCATCCTCAACGCCAGCTCGGGTTTCACCCAGGGCACCGTAGGGGTCAAGACTGAAGTGGCGGTGTACAACGCCCTGGTGCTGGATCGCAGCAAGCGTGATATCAAAGGCGGCTCCAACCGTACCCTGGCCGACTCCAACGGTGACGCCGTAGACCAGTGGAGCAAACTGGGCTTGGCCAACGTGCAATTCCGTGTGTCCAACACCACACTGACCGCCGGTCGCCAGAACTTCAGCAGCGGCATCGTCGACACCATCGGCAACCGTGCTCTGCCTTCGAGCTTCCAGGGTGTGAGCTTTAACAGCGAAGAGTTCAGCAACCTGTCGTTCCAGGGCGGCGTGTTCGACCGCGTTTCGCCACGTAGCGAGCAGAGCCTGTCGAAATTCCGTAGCGAATACGGCAATGGCGCAGAAACCGACAAAGTGTCGACCCTGGGTGTGAACTACCAGCCGCTGAAAAGCCTGAAGACCAGTTTCTTCGCCGCCAACGTGAAGGACTTCTGGAACCAGTACTACTTCGGCGCCACCCACGAGCTGGGCGACGCGCAGCAGTTGGGCCTGACCACCGGCTTCAACTACTACAAGACTGTCGATGAAGGCAAAAAAGAGATGGGGGAAATCGACAACGATACCTTCTCCCTCTCCCTGGGCCTGACTCACCAGGCACACAGCCTGACCTTCGGCTACCAGCAAGTGAACGGTAACGAGTACTTCGACTACCTGCACGAAACCAACGGTATCTACCTGGCCAACTCCCTGACGTCTGACTTCAACGGCCCGAACGAGAAATCCTTCCAGATCGCCTATGCCATCAACATGGCTGAATACGGCGTACCCGGCCTGAAGTTCAACGCTTACTCGGCACGCGGCTGGGACATCGACGGTACCCACTACACCGGCAACAATGGCCGGGCCAAGTTTGCTTATGACGGCATCCAGTCCCAGGACGGCGAGAAGCACCAGGAATACGGTGTAGGCGCCTCTTACGCGCTGCAGAGCGGCCCACTCAAAGCCACCACCGTGCGCGCAACCTATGTTGAGCACCGTGGCAGCGAGTTCCAGTCCGACGGCAGCATCAAAGAGTTCCGTCTGGTCACCACCATCCCGTTCAACATCCTTTAATTAGCGCCAGGCAGGCGGCGAGCTCAGGACGAGCCCGCCGCCTACGCTTTTCTGGCTCCATCGATTGCAGAGGGCTCTGAATGAAAATGCTCCCACTACAAGCCGCCATGGCCGCTGCGCTGTTGAGCGTGGCGATCGGCGTTTCGGCCAAACCGCTGGTGGTCTGCACCGAAGCCAGCCCGGAAGGTTTCGACCCGGTCCTGTACACCACTGCTGTGACTGCTGACGCCGCCGCTGAAACCATGTTCAACCGCCTGGTGGACTTCAAGCCCGGCACCACTGAAGTGGTCCCTGCCCTGGCCAAAGACCTGCCGGAAATCAGCGCCGATGGCCTGACCTACACCTTCCACCTGCGTGACGACATCAAGTTCCACACCACCGACTATTTCAAACCCACGCGCAACCTGAATGCCGATGATGTGCTTTGGAGCTTCCAGCGCCAGCTGGACCCGAATCACCCGTGGCATAACAAGTCCAACGTGGGCTACCCGTACTTCGAAAGCATGGGCTTCAAGGAACTGCTCAAGAGCGTAGAGAAAACCGACGATCACACGGTTGTCTTTACCCTGACTCGTCCTGAAGCTCCCTTCCTGGCTGACCTGGCCATGGCGTTTTCCTCGATTCACTCCGCCGAATATGCCGACCAATTGCTCAAGTCCGGCAAGACCGATGATCTGAACGCCAAGCCAATCGGCACCGGGCCGTTCATCTTCAACCGCTACGCAAAAGACGCCCAGGTGCGTTTCAAGGCCAACCCGGAGTACTTCCGTGGCAAGCCGCCGGCCGACCCGCTTATTCTGGCAATCACCACCGATAGCAATGTGCGCCTGCAAAAGCTCAAGGCCAACGAATGCCAGATCGCGCTGTATCCCAAGCCCGATGACGTACCCAGCGCCAAGGCTGATCCCAACCTGAAAGTGGCGGAACTGGCGGCGATGACCACCAGCTACACCGCCATGAATACCACCCACAAGTACATGAGCGATGCGCGGGTACGTCACGCGATCAATATTGCCTTCGATAAGAAGGGCTACAACGAATCGCTGTACGGCAAAGGCAACGCCGTCGATGCCACCGGGCCGTACCCGCCGACCCTGCTGGGTTTCAGCGACAAGCTGAAAAACCCGGAGCGTGACCTGGACAAGGCCCGCGCCCTGCTCAAGGAAGCCGGCGTGCCGGAAGGCACCGAATTCACCCTGTTCACCCGCAACGGCGGCGGCCCGACCAACCCTAACCCGATGCTCGGTGCCCAGCGCATGCAAGCGGATCTGGCCCAGATCGGCCTGAAGGTCAATATCAAGGTCATGGAATGGGGCGAAATGCTCAAGCGCGCCAAAGCTGGCGAGCACGACATGGTTTCTGCCGGTTGGGCCGGGGATAACGGCGACCCGGATAACTTCCTCACCCCTAACCTGAGTTGCGATGCAGCGAAAAACGGCGAAAACTACGCCCGCTGGTGTAACAAAGAGTTTCAAGACTTGATCGACAAGGCCCGCGCCGACGCTGAACCCGCCGAGCGCGCTGCACTCTATGAACAAGCTTTGGCCGTTTTCGAGAAGGACCAACCGTGGATTCCCATGGCCTACCCGAAAATGTTTACCGCCATGCGCAAGAACGTCGAGGGTTATACCCAAAGCCCTCTGACCACCAATAACTTCGCCACCACCCAGGTGAAGTAATAAGAAAAACGCTCGGCACCGTCGACATTGACGGTGCCGGACCTGCCTAACCGGCTGATTGAGGTACACACCAAGATGTTTAGTTTTATTGCCCGCCGACTGGGGTTATTGATCCCCACGTTCTTCGGCATCACGTTGCTGACCTTTGCGTTGATTCGCATGATTCCAGGCGACCCCGTAGAAGTCATGATGGGCGAGCGACGGGTTGACCCCGAAATGCACGCACAGGCAATGGAGCGCCTTGGCCTTAACAAGCCGCTGTATGCGCAATACCTGGACTATGTCGGCAAGCTCGCCCAGGGCGACCTTGGCGAATCGCTGCGCACCCGCACCAGCGTGTGGACCGAGTTCACCGCCCTTTTCCCCGCGACCCTGGAGCTGTCCATGGCCGCGCTGTTGTTCGCCGGTATCCTGGGCCTGTTGGCCGGGGTGATCGCGGCACTCAAGCGAGGATCCCTGTTCGACCATGGGGTGATGGGCATCTCCCTGGCGGGGTATTCGATGCCAATCTTCTGGTGGGGCCTGATCCTGATCATGTTCTTCTCGGTAAGCCTGGGCTGGACCCCGGTATCCGGACGTATCGACCTGCTCTATGACATCGAGCCGCGCACCGGCTTCATGCTGATCGACACCCTGCTGGCCGACGAGCCGGACGCTTTCTGGGATGCGTTGCACCACCTGATCCTGCCCGCCATCGTGCTCGGCACCATCCCGCTGGCGGTGATCGCGCGCATGACCCGTTCGTCGATGCTCGAAGTGCTGCGTGAGGACTACATCCGTACCGCCAAGGCCAAGGGCCTGTCGCCGGCGCGCGTGGTGTTCGTGCACGGCCTGCGTAACGCACTGATCCCGGTGCTCACCGTGGTCGGCCTGCAGGTCGGCACGCTGCTGGCCGGTGCGGTACTGACCGAAACCATCTTCTCGTGGCCCGGCATCGGCAAATGGCTGATCGAAGCCATTGGCGCGCGGGACTACCCGGTGGTGCAAAACGGCATTCTGCTGATCGCCTGCCTGGTGATCCTGGTGAACTTCGTGGTGGATATCCTCTACGGCTTCGCCAACCCACGCATCCGTCACCAGCGCTGAGATCATGACCATGACCACACCTACTCAAGTGTCAGCAGTCGATCAGAGCCTGCTGTACCCGTCCCCGTACAAAGAATTCTGGCAAGCCTTCTCCAAGAACAAAGGCGCGGTCGCCGGCCTGCTGTTCATGCTGCTGATCGTGTTCTGCGCGATCTTCGCCCCGTGGGTTGCACCGCATAACCCCAGCGAGCAATACCGTGACTTCCTGCTCACCCCGCCGGCGTGGCTGGAAGGCGGGCAGATGCAGTTCCTGCTGGGCACCGACGAACTGGGCCGTGACTTGCTCTCGCGCCTGATCCAGGGCTCGCGCCTGTCGTTGCTGATCGGTTTGTCGTCGGTGGTGATGTCGCTGATCCCGGGTATCCTGCTGGGTCTGTTCGCCGGGTTCTTCCCGCGCTTGCTGGGCCCCACCATCATGCGCCTGATGGACATCATGCTGGCCCTGCCATCGCTGCTGCTGGCCGTGGCGATTGTCGCCATCCTCGGCCCTGGCCTGATCAACACCGTGATCGCCATCGCCATCGTGTCGTTGCCGTCTTATGTGCGCCTGACGCGAGCCGCCGTGATGGGCGAATTGAACCGCGACTACGTGACCGCCGCCCGCCTCGCCGGTGCCGGCCTGCCACGCTTGATGTTCATCACCGTGCTGCCTAACTGCATGGCACCGCTGATCGTACAAGCGACCTTGAGCTTTTCCTCGGCGATTCTCGATGCCGCGGCCCTGGGCTTCCTCGGCCTTGGCGTACAACCGCCAACCCCGGAGTGGGGCACCATGCTGGCTTCGGCCCGAGACTACATCGAACGCGCCTGGTGGGTGGTGAGCCTGCCTGGCTTGACCATTTTGCTCAGCGTGCTGGCAATCAACTTGATGGGTGACGGCCTGCGCGATGCGCTGGACCCGAAACTCAAGAACGCCGCCTGAGGAGATTCCCATGTCACTTTTAGAAATCAAGAATCTCAACGTACGCTTCGGCGACAAGACCGCCGTGCCGGTGGTCGATGGCCTCGACATCTCCGTCGACAAAGGCGAAGTACTGGCGATTGTTGGCGAGTCGGGTTCGGGTAAATCCGTGACCATGATGGCGCTGATGGGCCTGATCGAGCATCCCGGCATCGTCACTGCCGATGCCCTGAGTTTCGACGGCAAGGACATGCTCAAGTTGAGCAACCGCCAGCGCCGTCAGATCGTCGGCAAAGACCTGGCGATGGTGTTCCAGGACCCGATGACCGCGTTGAACCCCAGCTACACCGTGGGTTTCCAGATCGAAGAAGTGCTGCGCCTGCACCTGAAAATGTCCGGCAAACAAGCACGCAAACGCGCCATCGAGCTGCTGGAAAAGGTCGAGATCCCAGGCGCTGCCAGCCGTATGGATGCCTACCCGCATCAATTGTCCGGTGGTATGAGCCAACGCGTGGCAATCGCCATGGCGATTGCCGGTGAGCCCAAGTTGCTGATCGCCGATGAACCGACCACTGCGTTGGACGTGACCATCCAGGCGCAGATCATGGAACTGCTGCTGGCCCTGCAAAAAGAGCAGAACATGGGCCTGGTGCTGATCACTCACGACCTCGCGGTGGTTGCCGAAACCGCCCAGCGCGTGTGCGTGATGTACGCAGGCCAGGCGGTGGAAGTCGGCCAGGTGCCGCAGCTGTTCGACATTCCGGCACACCCGTACAGCGAAGCGTTGCTCAAGGCCATTCCCGAGCACAGCCTCGGTGCTACGCGCCTGGCCACGTTGCCGGGCATCGTGCCCGGCCGCTACGACCGTCCGCAGGGTTGCCTGCTGTCGCCGCGCTGCCCCTACGTGCAGGACTCCTGTCGCGCCCAGCGGCCGGGCCTTGATCCGAAAAGCCACAGCCTTGCCCGCTGCTTCTACCCGCTGAACCAGGAGGTGGCGTAATGGCCGTCGTACTTACCGCCCGCGACCTCACCCGTCACTACGAAGTGTCCCGTGGCCTGTTCAAGGGCCACGCCACCGTGCGCGCCCTTAATGGTGTGTCTTTTGAGTTGGAGGCCGGCAAAACCCTCGCCGTGGTAGGCGAGTCGGGCTGTGGCAAATCCACCCTGGCCCGCGCCCTCACGCTGATTGAAGAGCCCTCGTCGGGCTCGTTGAAAATCGCCGGGCAAGAGGTGGCTGGCGCCGACAAGGCCCAGCGCAAGCAATTGCGCAAAGACGTGCAGATGGTGTTCCAGAGCCCCTATGCTTCGCTGAACCCACGCCAGAAAGTCGGTGATCAACTGGCCGAACCGCTGCTGATCAACACCAACCTGTCCGCCGCCGAACGCCGCGAGAAAGTGCAGGCGATGATGAAGCAAGTGGGCCTGCGCCCTGAGCATTATCAGCGCTACCCGCACATGTTCTCCGGCGGCCAGCGCCAGCGCATCGCGTTGGCCCGCGCCATGATGCTGCAACCCAAGGTGCTGGTGGCAGACGAACCGACCTCGGCGCTGGACGTGTCGATCCAGGCCCAGGTGCTTAACCTGTTCATGGATTTGCAGCAGGAATTCAACACCGCCTACGTGTTCATCTCCCACAACCTCGCGGTGGTGCAGCACGTGGCTGACGATGTGATGGTGATGTACCTCGGCCGCCCGGTTGAGGTGGGCCCCAAGGAAGACATCTACGCACGCCCGCTGCACCCTTATACCCAGGCGCTGCTGTCGGCCACCCCGACCATTCATCCGGACCCGAGCAAGCCGAAGATCAAGATCGTCGGCGAACTGCCCAACCCACTGAACCCGCCGCCTGGCTGCGCGTTCCACAAGCGTTGCCCGTATGCGACGGCGCGTTGCAGCAGTGAAGAGCCGCTGTTGCGTCCTTTGGATAACCGGCAGGTGGCTTGCCACTACGCGGAGCAATTCGTGGCCTGACCGCCCTTGTGGCGAGGGAGGATGCTCCCTCGCCATGCACGTGCGGTTTCCAAAGCAGGTAATACAGCGTCCTACTGCCCTTCCCGTCAGGTTGCGCATCAGCCTGGCGGGCGGGGCTTCTTTTCGGGTTGGCGCCGCGTCTCAGGTTTCGCCGTCATCAAAGGTCTCACTGTCCTCCCCTTCGTTGATGGGGTTTTCCGGATACCTGACATCCGTGGGCTGGGGCTGCGGTTTCCAGCTGCCGGAGTTGACCTCGTTGGCCTTTTTCTTGGTGACAGGGCCGGTGTCTTTCCATTGGGGCGTACCATCGCCGGCCAGTGCCGGCAGCGTTGTCAGCCTGGGCCTGCCAGTAGCATCAGACAAATAACGTATCGAACATTTCGCACGGTGGTCTCCTTCGCAGGCAATGTGTGAAAACTAGACCCGATACAGGGTTCTCGCCAATTCCCAGCCTTTATAGAGACAAAAAGGGCGAAGCCATGACAGCTTCGCCCTTATCTCAACCGCTAAGATCATGATGATGCTCACCTCCCATTATCACCTGATTGCCCAATGCTGGAGCCAGGCGAGAGAACCTTTCGAGACTATAATGCAGTAACGTTTTGCTTCAATATAAAGAACCCTTCGACGCGTCTCATCGAGCCGTGAACATCCACATTGAGATCAAACTTAAAAAATCCGGCTTTCTTTGAAGGATTTATCATTCCAGTAACAAAACCGGACGTCACTTCAGTACTGTTCCCTGCCAAAAAACTCTGCACATGGAATCCCTGACCGACAGGCGTATTGATGCCCCAAAAATCATACGAGTCGAATACAAACATAAAGCCCGTTTCACGAATACCGTTTTGAGTGTCCCGACCTTTAAAAGTCGGTGGAATCGGTTGCGGCCCCTCTTCAAGATATACGTATTTATACTGCGGGATTACCAGCCCCCCGCCTTCAAAACGATATTCAAAATGCCCAATAGCATTCTGTATCTGCTCTTCCTCATGACTGACCATGATCCAATCTCCATGCGAGGTAACCTGATATAAAGATCTGTACCTTCAAATCAAAAACCAAAACCAAAACATGCTATTGAACTTCTACGTATAAGCATTGACGATAGGCCTTACGACCTCCTCGCCTATCTAACGGCTGAGCGCTATAAAAATCTACTGTCAAACTTCACAGTTGACTTTAGCCGTCTACGCAGTCAAAAAAACCCTAAAGATAAAATCTTTAGGGTTTTTAGTTAGCTTTTCAAGATGTTAGCTTTTCAAGATGAGAAGCCTAAATCAATGGTGCTCACGAGTAGCGCGGAACTTCACATCCGGCCAACGCTCTTCCATCAGCGCCAGGTTCACCCGGGTCGGTGCCAGGTAGGTCAGGTGACCACCGCCGTCGATCGCCAGGTTTTCCACGGCCTTGTTGGAGAACTCTTCCAACTTCTTCTTATCGCTGCAATCAATCCAGCGCGCCGAATACACCGTGATCGGCTCGTAGGAGCACTCCACCTTGTATTCCTCTTTCAAGCGGCTGGCGACCACGTCGAACTGCAGCACACCCACGGCGCCGAGGATGATGTCGTTGCTGCGCTCGGGGAAGAACACCTGGGTGGCGCCTTCTTCGGCCAATTGCTGCAAGCCTTGGCGCAGTTGCTTGGACTTGAGCGGGTCACGCAGGCGCACGCGGCGGAACAGTTCCGGGGCGAAGTGCGGGATACCGGTAAAGCCCAGCGCTTCGCCTTCGGTGAAGGTGTCGCCGATCTGGATGGTTCCGTGGTTGTGCAAACCGATGATGTCGCCGGCGTAGGCTTCTTCGAGCTGTTCACGCTCGGAGGAGAAGAACGTCAGGGCGTCGCCGATGCGTACGTCCTTGCCGGTGCGCACATGGCGCATCTTCATGCCTTTTTCGTAGCGGCCGGAGCAGATACGCATGAAGGCAATACGGTCGCGGTGCTTGGGGTCCATGTTCGCCTGGATCTTGAACACGAAGCCGGTGAATTTCTCTTCCACCGGTTCCACGGTGCGCTCGTTGGCGACGCGGGCCAGCGGGCGCGGGGCCCAGTCCACGACGGCGTCCAGTACGTGGTCGACGCCGAAGTTGCCCAGGGCGGTACCGAAGAACACCGGGGTCAACTGGCCGTCGAGGAACTCCTGCTGGTTGAACTCATGGCAGGCGCCCTGCACCAGTTCCAGTTGGTCGACGAAACGGTCGTACTCGTCACCCAAGTGGGCGCGGGCTTCGTCGGAGTCGAGTTTTTCAATGATCTTGGTTTCGGTGCGTTCATGACCGTGGCCAGCGGTGTAGACAATGATGTAGTCGTCGGCCAGGTGGTACACGCCCTTGAAGTCGCGGTAGCAACCAATCGGCCAAGTGATCGGCGCGGCCTTGATCTTCAGGACGGCCTCGATTTCATCCAGCAACTCGATGGGGTCGCGGATGTCGCGGTCGAGTTTGTTGATGAAGCTGACGATCGGCGTGTCACGCAGACGGCACACGTCCATCAGCGCGATGGTACGTGGCTCGACGCCTTTACCGCCGTCGAGGACCATCAGCGCCGAGTCCACCGCGGTGAGGGTGCGGTAAGTATCTTCGGAGAAGTCTTCGTGCCCTGGGGTGTCGAGCAGGTTGATCATGTGCTCGCGATAGGGGAACTGCATGACCGACGTGGTAATGGAAATACCTCGTTGTTTTTCCATTTCCATCCAGTCGGAGGTGGCATGGCGGTCGGATTTGCGCGATTTCACCGTGCCGGCTACCGCGATCGCCTTGCCCATCAGCAACAGCTTTTCGGTGATGGTGGTTTTACCGGCATCGGGGTGGGAAATAATGGCGAAAGTGCGGCGTTTCGCGACTTCGGCGGCCTGGTGGGTCATGGGAAATCGCCTGGCAGGTGAGTCAAAAAAGGGCGGCGAGTATAGCGCAAACGCGAGGGTACGGACCACCGTTGAGCCCATTGGGGGTGGCTAAATGCGCCCAAGTGTGGAACCTTTTAAAAGGTCGAGACGTCCACTCCCCTGCTACCGCACTCGGAACAGGGGCTGAAATATCAGCAAGTTAGCCTGACGAGGCTGCGCTCATGGCTCGATCGCATACTGCATTGCCAGTATCGGCGAGTTGCTTTTCGCGAACTCATTCAGAGGCAGCCAGGAATGGCATTGCCGCCGGAAAATGTGTTCGCCGACAAAAGAAAAAAAGGAGTCCGCCTGTGGCTATTCGCTATGGCAAAGGGCTGATAGGAGGCGCGGTTGTCGTCGCGCTCCTGGCCCTGCTGGTCCACTGGATCGGCATCAACACGATCGAACTGTACCGCGACGATTTGTTGTTTTACCTGCAAGCTCATCTGATTCTGGTTTTAGTCTCCATGCTGGCAGCCCTGATTGTGGGCATTCCCGCCGGTATCCTGCTCAGCCGACCCAACATGGTCGGGCGTGCAGAACGTTTCATGCAGATCTTCAACATCGGCAACACCGTCCCTCCCCTGGCCGTACTGGCCATCGCCCTCGGCGTCCTCGGCATCGGCAGCGGCCCGGCCATCTTCGCGCTGTTCCTCGCCTCGCTCCTGCCCATCGTGCGTAACACCTACGAAGGCCTGAAAAACGTTCAGGGCTCCCTCAAGGAAGCCGCCACCGGCATCGGCATGACCCCGCGCCAGGTGCTGTTTCGCGTGGAGCTGCCCAACGCCGTGCCGATCATCATCGGCGGTGTGCGCGTGGCCCTGGCGATCAACGTCGGTACCGCACCGCTGGCGTTCCTGATTGGCGCCAACAGCCTGGGCAGCCTGATTTTCCCCGGCATCGCCCTGAACAACCAGCCGCAACTGTTGCTCGGCGCCGCGTGTACCGCGCTGCTGGCATTGCTGCTTGATGGCCTGGTGACCATGGCCAGCCGCCTCTGGCTGGAACGCGGGTTGCGCCCGTCTTAAGGCCCGGTAAAGGAATTCACATGAAAAAACTGAGCTTGATATTAGGCTGCGTCCTGCTGTTTGCAGGTATTGCGCAAGCCGCTGAAAAACCCGTGATCCGCATTGGCGCCCGGGTGTTCACCGAGCAGACCCTGCTCGCCGAAATCACCTCCCAGTACCTGCGCACCAAGGGCTACGACGCCCGTGTGACCGGCGGCCTGGGCAGCAACCTGGCGCGTAGCGCCCAGGAAAGCGGGCAACTGGACCTGATCTGGGAATACACCGGCGTGTCGCTGGTGGCCTACAACCATATCGACGAGAAACTCGACAGCGAACAGTCCTACGCTCGGGTCAAAGAACTCGATGCGAAAAAGGGCTTGGTCTGGCTGTCGCCGTCGCGTTTCAGCAACACCTACGCACTGGCGCTGCCGGAGAAAGTTGCTGAGGAACATCCCGAGATCAACAGCATCAGCGATCTCACCAAAGCCATGGCCGAAGACATCAAGGAACAGCGCCTGGTCGCCCTGGACACCGAGTTCGCCAACCGCTCCGACGGCCTGGCGGGCATGGTTAAGCTGTACGACATGAACCTGACGCGCAAAAACACCCGGCAGATGGACGCGGGCCTGGTCTACACCGCGCTGCGTAATGGCCAGGTGTTTGCCGGACTGGTCTACACCACCGACGGGCGCCTCAACGCCTTTAAGTTGAAGCTGCTCGAAGACGACAAGCACTACTTCCCCGACTACACCGCAGCCCCGGTGATCCGTCAGGAATACCTCGACCAGCACCCGCAACTGGCCGCCGAACTCAAGCCTTTGGCCAACTTGTTCGACGATGAAACCATGCGTCAGCTTAATGCACGCGTCGACGTCGACCATGAAAGCCCGTCCGCCGTTGCCGCCGATTTCCTGCGCCAACATCCAATCAACTAAAAAGGAGAAGACATGGAATTTTTGAACGCCTTTTCCCATCTTGATTGGGCCCAGGTCCTGCACCTGACCTGGCAGCACATCACCCTGGTCGGCATCGCCGTGATCCTCGCGATTTTTATCGGCGTGCCCCTGGGCATTCTGATGACGCGCTTTCCAACCCTGGCAGGTCCCTTACAAGCCAGTGCCACGGTGCTGTTGACGGTGCCATCCATCGCACTGTTCGGCCTGCTGCTGCCGTTCTACTCCAAGTTCGGCCAGGGCCTGGGGCCAATGCCGGCGATCACCGCCGTGTTCCTCTACTCCCTGCTGCCAATCATGCGTAACACCTACCTGGCCCTCACCGGCGTTGAGCCAGGCATTCGCGAAGCCGCACGCGGCATCGGCATGACCTTCGGCCAGCGCCTGCGCATGGTCGAACTGCCGATTGCGGTGCCGGTGATTCTCGCTGGCGTGCGTACCGCCGTGGTGATGAATATCGGTGTGATGACCATCGCCGCCACCATCGGTGCCGGTGGCCTGGGTGTACTTATTCTGGCTTCCATCAGCCGCAGCGATATGTCGATGCTGATCGTCGGCGCCGTGCTGGTCAGTCTCCTGGCCATCTTCGCCGACCTGCTTCTGCAATGGCTGCAACGCTCGCTGACTCCAAAAGGATTGCTCAAATGATCGAACTTCAAAATCTGTCCAAGACTTTTCAAAGCAACGGCAAGACGGTCACCGCCGTCAACGATGTGAGCCTGACCGTCAACGAAGGCGAGATTTGCGTATTCCTGGGGCCCTCGGGTTGCGGCAAGAGCACTACGCTGAAAATGATCAACCGCTTGATCAAGCCCACCTCGGGCAAGATTTTGATCAACGGCGAAGACACCACTGACCTCGACGAGGTGACCCTGCGTCGCAACATCGGCTACGTGATCCAGCAGATCGGCCTGTTCCCCAACATGACCATCGAAGAGAACATCGTGGTGGTGCCCAAGCTGCTCGGCTGGGACAAGCAGAAATGCCACGACCGCGCCCGCGAGTTGATGAGCATGATCAAGCTGGAACCCAAGCAGTACCTGCATCGCTACCCGCGTGAGCTGTCGGGTGGGCAGCAACAGCGCATCGGTGTGATCCGCGCCCTGGCGGCGGATGCGCCGCTGCTGCTGATGGACGAGCCGTTCGGCGCGGTCGACCCGATCAACCGCGAGATGATCCAGAACGAGTTCTTTGAGATGCAGCGCGCGCTGAACAAGACGGTGATCATGGTCAGCCACGACATCGACGAAGCCATCAAGCTGGGCGACAAGATCGCCATCATCCGCGCCGGCAAACTGCTGCAGATCGACCACCCGGACACGCTGCTGGCGCACCCGGCCGACGAGTTCGTCAGCAATTTCGTGGGCCAGGACAGCACCCTCAAGCGCCTGCTGCTGGTAAAAGCCGAAGACGCGGCGGACAACGCCCCGTCGGTGAGCCCGGAAACACCCGTGGCCGATGCGCTGGAATTGATGGACGAGCACGACCGCCGCTATGTGGTGGTCACCTGTTCGGAGAACAAGGCGCTGGGCTACGTACGCCGTCGCGACTTGCACCGCCAGGCCGGCACCTGCGGCCAGTACCTGCGCGAGTTCAACGCCACGGCAGCGTATGACGAGCATTTGCGCATCCTGCTGTCGCGCATGTACGAGTTCAACCGTTCGTGGCTGCCGGTGATGGATGCGGAGCGGGTATTCCTCGGGGAAGTGACCCAGGAGTCGATTGCCGAATACTTGAGTTCTGGTAAGTCCCGTGGGGGCAAGACCAGTATCGTGTCTCCAGCCGAGACCGCGCTGGTCTGATCCGCCGCTATCGCAGGCAAGCCAGCTCCCACATTTGAACTGCATTCTTATGTTGGAATGCATTCCCCTGTGGGAGCTGGCTTGCCTGCGATGAATACACCGCAAATCCACCTGATTGGCCCCATCCGGGGAACATCAATCCGTCACACCGGTCGGTTACATAAGTAGCTGCACGCGGCCGCGCGACGAACGCGTGCAAAAACGCGACATTTTTAGTTGATCCCACGCCCGCCAAGCCCTAAAGTTCGCGCCGAACGTCCATGCTGGAAACGATCCATCCGGCTCAAGTACTGACGACGAGACAGCAAGGCCAAGGGCAGCTTACCCCGTGGCCTTTTTGCTTTCGGCGACATGCCTTGGGAAGTAGGCGAACCAAAGTGGGGATACGGAGGACGTTCATTTGCACCCATTGATCAAATTAGTTTGCCCTTAGGAGTTCCCAGCATGTCGATCAACGTCGAAGATTATTTCGCGCGCGCCACTTTTGACAAAATGAAGGCGTTCGCCGACAAGCAAGAAACCCCGTTCGTGGTGATCGACACCGCGATGATCAGCCAGGCCTACGATGACCTGCGCGCCGGTTTCGAATTCGCCAAGGTGTATTACGCGGTCAAGGCCAACCCGGCCGTCGAGATCATCGACCTGTTGAAAGACAAGGGTTCGAGCTTCGACATCGCATCGATCTACGAGCTGGACAAGGTCATGGACCGCGGCGTCAGCGCCGACCGTATCAGTTACGGCAACACCATCAAGAAATCCAAGGACATCCGCTACTTCTATGAGAAGGGCGTGCGCCTGTTCTCTACCGACTCCGAAGCCGACCTGCGCAACATCGCCAAGGCCGCGCCGGGTTCGAAAGTGTATGTGCGTATCCTCACCGAAGGCTCGACCACTGCTGACTGGCCGTTGTCGCGCAAATTCGGCTGCCAGACCGACATGGCCATGGACCTGCTGATCCTCGCCCGCGACCTGGGCCTGGTGCCTTACGGCATCTCGTTCCACGTCGGCTCGCAACAGCGCGACATCAGCGTGTGGGACGCGGCCATCGCCAAGGTCAAGGTGATCTTCGAACGCCTGAAGGAAGAAGATGGCATCGAGCTGAAGCTGATCAACATGGGCGGCGGCTTCCCGGCCAACTACATCACCCGCACCAACAGCCTGGAAACCTACGCCGAAGAAATCATCCGCTTCCTCAAGGAAGACTTCGGTGACGACCTGCCGGAAATCATCCTGGAACCAGGCCGTTCGTTGATCGCCAACGCCGGTATCCTGGTCAGCGAAGTGGTGCTGGTGGCGCGCAAGTCCCGTACCGCCGTCGAGCGCTGGGTGTACACGGATGTGGGCAAGTTCTCCGGCCTGATCGAAACCATGGACGAAGCCATCAAGTTCCCGATCTGGACCGAGAAGAAAGGCGAGATGGAAGAAGTGGTCATCGCCGGCCCGACCTGCGACAGCGCCGACATCATGTACGAAAACTACAAGTACGGCCTGCCATTGAACCTGGCCATTGGTGATCGTCTGTACTGGTTGTCGACCGGTGCCTACACCACCAGCTACAGCGCGGTTGAGTTCAATGGGTTCCCGCCGCTGAAATCGTTTTACGTGTAAGAACAGCGGTAAGTTTTAAGCGACAAGCTGCAAGAAGAAGCCCATGACTTGTCATGGGTTTTTTTATGGCTCAGGAAAAGGCCGCGGCTCGTTGTTGGTAGGCCTCGGCCATGGCGCGAATCCGCGGGTCATCCGCCTGCGCCAGCGCCTTGTGCGCCGTTCGCAGAAACTTGAGATTCCCGCCTGCCAGCGCCTTGTGCAACCATTCCAGCGCCGCGTCGATCTGGCCGCTGTCGGCCAGCACCGCCGCATGGCTGAACTGCCCACGAAAATCCCCTGCCTCGGCTGAGCGGCGATACCACTCAACGGCCACCTCAACATCCTTGGGGCAATGCTGCCCGTCTTCCAGGTAACGCCCGAGCAGGTTCATCGACTTGGCATGGCCCTGTTCGGCAGCCTGGCGATACAGCGCCAGTGCTTGCGCCTGGTCTTCAACAACGCCACGGCCGGTAGCCAAGAGGTTGGCGTAGTTGTACTGCCCCCAATCCAACCCGGCGTGTGCCGCCAGGCGATATTCCCGTACTGCGGCGGCTTCATCGACAGCGCAGCCCCAGCCATGCTCGCGGCAGCGCCCGATCATATTGCGCGCCATCAGGTGCCCGCCCTGCGCGGCAATCTGGAACCAGCGCAGCGCCAGGGCCTCATCGCGGGCAATGCCGCGCCCTTCCAGCAAGATTTGCCCGAGCAGGGCCTGGGCCTCGACCACACCTGCCTTGGCGGCGATCAGAATGGCCTGGGCGGCGCGCACCGGGGAGTCATCGAGCATGCTCTGCAATTGTTCGACATTGAGCACTTCTTCGCGGCGCAATAAAAAACCCATGCTCAGACCTCGACCCAGCGGCGCAACAGGTTGTGGTAGGTGCCGGTGAGCTGGATCAGCGCAGGGTGGTCGGGCACGTCGCGGGTCAGTTGCTGGATCGCGCCGTCCATCTCGAACAGCAAGGTGCGCTGGCTGTCTTCGCGCACCAGGCTTTGGGTCCAGAAGAACGAGGCATAGCGCGCGCCACGGGTCACCGCGTTGACTTTGTGCAGGCTGGAGCCGGGGTACAGCACCATGTCGCCAGCGGGTAGCTTGACCCGCTGCAGGCCGAAGGTGTCCTGGATCTCCAGTTCGCCGCCGTCGTACTCGTCGGGATCGCTGAAGAACAGCGTGGACGACAGGTCGGTGCGCACGCGCTCGTGGCTGCCTTTGGGCTGGCGCACCGCATTGTCGATATGAAAGTCAAAACTGCCGCCAGCGGTATAGCAGTTGAGCAGTGGCGGGAAGACTTTATGCGGCAGCGCGGCCGACATGAACAGCGGGTTGCTCCACAACCGCTCCAGCATGGCTGCGCCAATTTCCTTGGCCAACGGGTGACCTTCAGGCAATTGCAGGTTGTGCTTGGCCTTGGCCGACTGGTGACCGGCGGTGATTTTGCCGTCAGCCCATTCGGTCTCTTCCAGGGCCTGGCGAATGCGCAGCACCTCCTCGCGAGAGAACAGGCCGGGAATGTGCAGCAACATGGGGCAATACCTGGGATCAGAGAGGCGTCAATGGTATTGATTCTTATCCTCTCTGTAAAACACGGGGACGAACGAGAGCGCAAAATCCGTAACAAAAAAGTGTAAAGAATGTAAATTTGATGCGAATAGCAATATCTCGCAATTGATACAAAGTCTTGTTGGCCCTATATTCCGCGGCCTCACATCCTTGGGGAAGGGACACGTCATGTCGCGCACTACTCTAAAAATACCGGCCCGTTCGCCACGCATGCTGGCCTCCGCCATTGGCGTTGCCCTGAGTGCCGGCTCCGCCGCCCACCTGGCGCAGGCGGCTGAAAATACCGAGCCAAAAGGCGAGCGCAATCCTATCTCCCTCGGCGCCACCAACATCACCGGCCAGGAGCAGGACAACACCTCCTACCAGGTGGAGAAAGCTTCGTCGCAGAAGTACACCGCGCCGCTGGTGGACACGCCGCGTTCGGTCACTGTGGTGCCGCAACAAGTACTCAAGGACACCGCCGCCACCTCGCTGCAGGACGCGTTGCGCACCGTACCGGGTATCACCTTCGGCGCCGGTGAAGGTGGCAACCCTCAGGGCGACCGCCCGTTCATCCGTGGTTTCGACGCCCAGGGCGATACCTACCTCGATGGCGTACGCGATACCGGTGGCCAGAGCCGCGAGATCTTCGACATCGAGTCCATCGAAGTCAGCAAAGGCCCGAACTCCTCGTTCGGTGGCCGAGGCTCGGCCGGTGGCAGCCTCAACCTGGTGAGCAAGACCCCACAAGCGCGGGACTTCACCAACGGCGGCTTTACCTACGGCTCCGACCAGACCCGCCGCTACGTGCTCGACGTGAACCGCCAGTTCCTGGACGACAGCGCGGCATTCCGCCTGAACCTGATGAGCCATGAACAAAACGTGGCCGGCCGCGACGCGGTGAATTACGACCGTTGGGGCGTGGCGCCGTCGCTGACTTTCGGCTTGGGCACGCCGACCCGTGTCAACCTCAGCTACTACCATATGGAAAGTGATGACCTGCCGGATTCGGGTATTCCCTACGGCTACGGCTCGTCGACCGCCACGGCCCACGTGCATGACAAACCCAACGACGGCGGCGACAGCAACAACTTCTACGGTTTGAAAAGCCGTGACTTCCGCAAAACGCGTGCGGACATCAGCACGTTCTCCATCGAACACGACTTGAACGACAACATGACGCTCAAGAACACCCTGCGCCACGGCAGCACCGGCCAGGACTATGTGCTCACTCAGCCGGATGACAGCAAGTTCAACGTCAACCGCTACGGCACTGTCTGGCGTCGCGCCAACAGCCGTGTCTCCACCACGACCACAACCACCAACCAGACGGATCTGTTTGGCAGCTTCCAGGCCTTGGGCTTCAAGCACACTTACTCCACCGGCCTGGAATTTACCGGCGAAGAAACCCGCGTCAGCGGCTACACCGTCAGCCCTAACGCCAACCCGGTGTGCACAACGGCCAAGGGCAGCCTGGGCGGCCAGTGCACCTCACTGAGCAACCCGAACCCCGACGACGCCTGGAACGGCAGCATCGCGCGCAACTACAACGGTACCAACACCAAGGCCACCAGCCGCGCCGCCTACGTGTTCGATACCATCGAACTCGATCCAAAATGGCTGCTGAACGTGGGGTTGCGCTACGACACCTTTGACACCGAAGCCAACACCAACGCCATCGCCGGGCGCACCAAGATCAAGGACGACAGTCAGTTCTTCAACTGGCAGGCCGGCCTGGTGTGGAAGCCGGTGGAGAACGCCAGCATCTACGCCTCTTACGCCACATCGGCCACGCCAGCCGGTGGCCTGGTAGGCGAAGGATCCGACGGCAACCCGCTGTCTGCCGGTGCCGCCACCAGCGACTTGCAGCCAGAAGAAACCGTCAACTACGAACTGGGCACCAAGTGGGACCTGTTCCACGACCGCCTGTCCCTGACCGCAGCCGTGTTCCGCACCGAGAAGAAAAACACCCGCATCCTGGTGGATGCGCTCACCTACCAGAACGCCGGTGAATCTCAGGTCGACGGCATCGAGTTGTCCGCCAGCGGCAAAATCACCGAACAATGGCAGGTGTTCGCGGGCTACAGCTATCTGGACAGCGAACTGGTCAAATCCGGCCTCAACGGGCGTAACGGTGTGGTGAGTGCTGGCTCCAGCAAAGGCAACCAGATGCCCAACACGCCGAAGAACTCCTTCAGCCTGTGGACCACCTACGACATCACCCCCAAGCTGACCATCGGCGGCGGCGCCTTCTATGTCGACCAAGTTTACGGCGATGTCGGCAACACGGTGTATGTACCCTCCTACACCCGCTACGACGCCATGGCCAGCTACAAGCTGACCAAGAACGTCGACCTGCAACTGAACGTGCAGAACCTGACCGACAAGACCTACTACGACAAGGCCTTCTCCACGCACTTCGCCAACCAGGCGGCCGGTCGTACGGCGTTGTTGACCACCAGCTTCCACTTCTAAAAGCGGTCAAGGTTCAGCCAGAAGCCCCACACATCGGATGCGTGGGGCTTTTGCGTGTTTCCCGGCAACTCACGGCATAATGCGCGCCGTGATCAGATATCCAGCTAAGCGAGGCGCTCCGACGTGTTGAAGAAAACCCTGTTCCAGTTGCATTGGTTCTTCGGCATCACGGCCGGGCTGGTGCTGGCCTTGATGGGGGTCACCGGGGCCGCGTACTCGTTCCAGGACGAGATCCTGCGGGCGCTCAACCCCACCGTGTTGAGCGTGCAGAAACGCGAGGCCGGTGTACTGCCGCCCGCCGAGCTGGTACGCAAATTGGAAGCGGCTGAAGGCAAGACCGTGGCCATGCTGTGGGTAGAAAGCGACAGCGGCAACGCCGGCCGCGTGTCCTTCACCCCGCCACCGGGCGAGCGTCGTGGCCAGATGCGCTACTTTGACCCGTACACCGGCGACTACATGGGCGACGCGGTCGGCCAGGATCTGTTCGGCTTTATCCTGCAACTGCACCGCTTCCTCGCCATCGGCGACACCGGGCGCAACATTACCGGCGCCTGCACCCTGATCCTGCTGTTCTTCTGCCTCTCCGGCCTGTACCTGCGCTGGCCGCGCCAGGTGAAAAGCTGGCGTGTCTGGCTGACCCTGGACTGGCGCAAAAAGGGTCGCAGCTTCAATTGGGACCTGCACTCGGTATTCGGCACCTGGTGCCTGCTGTTTTATCTGTTGGCAGCGCTGACCGGGCTGTATTGGTCGTACGACTGGTACAACCGTGGCGTGACCAAACTGCTGTCCGACGCGCCGCAGAACGAGCGCATGCGCAAGCGCGGCCCAGCCCCGACCGGCCCGGCTCCGGTGGCCAACTACGACGCGATCTGGAGCAGCATCTACAGCAACGCCGGCCCCGACTTGAGCGCCTACAACATTCGGATGCCCGCGGTCGCCGGGCAACCGGCCACCGTGTATTACCTGCTCACTTCATCGCCCCATGACCGTGCGCTGAACCAGATCAACCTGGACCCGGCCACAGGCGAGGTCAAATCTCACGAGCGCTACGCCAGCAAAAGCCTCAAGGCGCAGTTGCTGACCAGCGTGTATGCGCTGCACACCGGCAGCTATTTCGGCCTGGTCGGGCGCATCGTCCTCACCGTCAGCTCACTGCTTATGCCGCTGTTTTTCATCACGGGCTGGCTGCTGTACCTCGACCGACGCCGCAAACAGCGCCAGGTCCGCGATGCCCGCAAAGGTCTGACAGATAACCACAGCGATGCCGCGGCCTGGCTGATCGGCTTCGCCAGCCAGAGCGGCTTTGCCGAACAACTGGCATGGCAAACGGCCGGGCAATTACAGGCTGCGGGCCTGGCGGTGAAGGTGCAGCCCCTGGGCAGTGTCAGCCGCGACGACCTCAGCCAGTCGCAGAATGCGCTGTTTGTGGTCAGTACCTTTGGCGACGGCGAAGCGCCCGACAGCGCCCGTGGGTTCGAGCGCAGCGTGCTCGGCCAGGCGCTGCCCCTCAAAGGCTTGAACTACTCGGTGCTGGCCCTGGGTGACCGGCAGTACGAACATTTTTGCGGCTTTGCCCGACGCCTGCATTTCTGGCTGACCAACCAGGGCGGCACCCCGCTGTTTGCCCCGGTGGAAGTCGACAGCGGCGATACCCTGGCGCTGCAGACCTGGCAACAGCAGCTGGGCCAGCTCACCGGGCATGCGCCGGCAGCGGCCTGGCCGACGGCCCAGTACGAAAACTGGACCCTGAGCCAACGCACCCTGCTCAACCCCGACAGTGTCGGCTCGCCCGTCTACCTGCTGGGCCTCACATCCACGTCTGCGCACAGCTGGGCGGCCGGCGACCTGGTGGAAGTCCTGCCGCGCAATTGCCCCTGGGCTATCGAACACTTCCTGGCCGGCCTGGGCTTGGTCGGCAGCGACGGTGTGGTGATCGACGGCGTCGCCCACCCCCTTGATCAGGCCCTGGCCACGCGCCAACTGCCGGAAAACCGCACGCACCTGGTCGGCCTGCACGCCCAGGCATTGGTGGATGCGCTGGTCCCCCTGGGCATGCGCGAATACTCCATCGCCTCGATTGCCAGCGACGGCGTGCTGGAGCTGATTGTGCGCCAGGAGCGCCACCCCGACGGCAGCCTGGGGCTTGGCTCCGGCTGGCTGACTGAACACGCCGCCCTCGGCTCGGCCATCAGCCTGCGTCTGCGGCGCAACAGCGGCTTCCATTTGCCCGACGCGCCTGTGCCGCTGATTCTGCTGGGCAACGGCACCGGGCTTGCGGGCCTGCGCAGCTTGCTAAAAGCACGCATTGCCGACGGCCAGCAGCGAAACTGGCTGCTGTTCGGCGAGCGCAATATCGCCCACGACTACCTGTGCCAGGACGAACTGCAAGGCTGGCTCGCCAGTGGAGACCTGGCCCTGCTGGACCTGGCATTTTCCCGTGATCAAGAGGAGAAGATCTACGTACAGGATCGCCTGCGCGAGTCAGCGGATGTGCTACGCAAATGGCTCGCGGACGGCGCAGCGATTTATGTGTGTGGCAGCTTGCAGGGGATGGCGACGGGGGTGGATCAGGCACTGAAAGACATCTTGGGCAATGAGGCGCTGGAGCGCCTGATCGAACAGGGCCGCTATCGTCGGGATGTCTACTGACCCCCAGGAACAAAGAAAATCGAAGGTGGGAGCTGGCTTGCCTGCTCCCACAGTTTTAACTGTATTCCAATCAGATGGGTTGCAGCTTTTGCTCGAACACCGAGACTCCATCGAGATCGCGCAGCATCACCGTCAACTCCGCCGTCTGCCCATCAATCTGCACTTCACCAAAAAACTGAAAGCCCGCAAACGGCGAGGTGTTCTGTGCCGGTGGCGCCTTCTGGAATACCACCTGCGGGCCAAAGGTTTTATCCAGTGGGTTGGGCCCGAAACTCCCGGCATTCAACGGCCCCGCCACAAACTCCCAGAACGGCTCGAAATCCTGGAACGCCGCGCGGTCAGGGTGATAGTGATGCGCCGCACAGTAATGCACATCGGCCGTCAGCCACAGGTGGTTGCGCACCTTGTGCTCATGCAGGAACCCCAGCAGTTCGGCGATCTCCAGCTCACGCCCTTGCGCCGGGCCAGGGTCGCCATTGGCGATCGCTTCCCAACGCGCCACGCCGGGGCTGACCTCACCGTCGGGCACGCCCAGGCCGATGGGCATGTCGGCGGCTACCACCTTCCACTGCGCTTGCGACGCCTTGAGCCCGCGCTTGAGCCAGTCCAACTGTTCACGACCAAGGAAGGGTTTTTCAGCGCCCAGGTTGTCGTCATTGGGCCCGCGATAGCTGCGCATATCCAGCACAAACACATCCAGCAGCGGCCCATAACTGAGCTTGCGATAAATGCGCCCGCCACTGTCGGCGCTCTGTCGGCGCATGGGTGAATATTCCAGCCAGGCCTGGCGGGCACGGCCCACCAGGGTGTTGATGTCGCGGGTCTGGTAACGCTCATCCAACTGCTTGCTCGATGACCAGTTGTTGATCACCTCGTGGTCGTCCCACTGCCAGATCTGCGGCACCTCGGCATTGAAGCGGCGTACGTTTTCATCCAGCAGGTTGTAACGGTAATTGCCGCGATATTCATCGAGGGTTTCCGCAACTTTGCTTTTGGCTTCAGTGGTGATGTTGCGCCAGATGCGCCCGCCTTCAGTGGTGAGCTGCGCGGGTACCGGGCCGTCGGCGTAGATGGTGTCGCCGCTGTGGATAAAAAAGTCTGGCAGGCGCAGGCGCATGGCTTCATAGATGCGCATGCCACCGATGTCCGGGTTGATGCCGAAGCCTTGGCCGACGGTGTCGCCGCTCCACACAAAACGAATATCACGCCGCTGTTGCGGCACGCTACGCAGGTGGCCGAACCAGGGTTCACTGGCAATGCCGGTCTGGGCGTCTTCGAAATGCACGCGGTAGAAAATCGCCTGGTCGACCGGCAGCCCGGTGAGCTCGACACGGGCGGTAAAGTCGGTGCGGCTGTCGGCCAGGGGCGAGACGAATCGGCGCGGGTTGCTGAACACGCTGCGGGTATCCCACTCCACCACCATCTTCGCCGGGCGGTCACTGCGGCTCCAGATCATCGCGCGATCGCCCTGCAGGTCGCCTGATTGCACGCCGTCAGTGAGTTGCGGTCGGTCCTTCACCGAAGCGATCACCGCCGGCGCCAGGCCCGGCAACAGCAGGCCAGCGCCCACAGCTTGCATCACGCGGCGGCGACCGAGATCGAAATGGCTCATGCAGGTGCCCTCTTGAGTATCAAAAGGGCCACTAAAGCATGACGGGATGAAGCGCAGATGACACTGATCAGGAGAACGGTCTAGCTCCCACACTTTCTGCCAGTGTCAGGCAGTCACGGCCAGCTCGGCCGCTTCCGGTCGCTTGAGCACGGCATACACCAAGCCGGTCAAGACACTGCCCGCCACAATCGCCAACAAATACAACAACGCATGGTTCATCGCATTCGGAATCACCAACACAAACAACCCGCCATGGGGCGCGGCGAGTTTGCAGCCGAAATACATCGACAGCGCACCGGTCAACGCGCCACCGGCGATGCTGGCTGGAATGACGCGCAGCGGGTCTTTGGCGGCGAAGGGAATCGCGCCTTCGGAGATAAAGCACAGCCCCAGGATCATCGCCGCCTTGCCGGCCTCGCGCTCGGTCTGGGCGAACTTGCGCCGGGCCAGCAACGTGGCGATGCCCATGCCAATCGGCGGCACCATGCCGGCGGCCATGGTCGCGGCCATCGGCGCGCCGCTCGACGCGGCCAGCAGGCCAACCGAGAACGCATAGGCCGCCTTGTTGATCGGCCCACCCAAGTCCACGCACATCATGCCGCCGAGCAGAATGCCCAGCAGCACCGCGTTGGTGGTGCCCATGGTGCTGAGGAAATCCGTCAGGCCCGTGAGCAAGCGGGCGACCGGTGGGCCCACCAGGTAGATCATCACCAAGCCGGTAAACAGGCTCGCCAGTAACGGGATAATCAGGATCGGCTTGAGCGCTTCCAGGCTCTGGGGCAGTTGCACCGCCCGGCTGATCAGCTTGACGCAATACCCGGCGACGAAACCGGCCAGGATGCCGCCGATAAACCCAGCCCCCAGCGTCCCCGCCAGCAGCCCGCCGATCATGCCGGGCGCAAGGCCAGGACGGTCGGCAATCGAGTAGGCGATGTAGCCCGCCAGCAACGGCACCATCAACAGGAACGCCTGGTCACCCACGGATTTGAGCGCCGCCGCCAAGGTGCCGGGCTGCTCGAAAGCATGGATGCCGAACACAAACGACAAGGCGATCAGCAAGCCCCCCGCCACCACCATCGGCAACATATACGACACGCCGGTGAGCAGGTGTTTGTAGACGCCGGTTTTCTCCGCCTTGGCCGGTGCACCGCCGGCCGCGCTTTCCACCGCGCCTTCGGCCAGGGCTTTGTTGAGGATGGCTTCGGATTGCTTGAGGGCAATGCCGGTGCCACAGCGGTAAATCTTCTTGCCGGCGAAACGCTCGGTGGCCACTTCGATATCGGCCGCCAGCAATACCACATCGGCATCGGCAATCGCTTGCGGGCTCAACGGCGTGCGGGCGCCCACCGAACCTTGGGTCTCGACCTGCAGGTCATAACCCAGGCGCTGAGCAGTCTGCTGCAAGGCTTCGGCGGCCATGAACGTGTGGGCCACACCGGTGGGGCACGCGGTAATCGCGACGATACGCGGCGCAGCCTTGGCCGCCACCGGGGAGGCGTCGGCGACATACACCTGGGCTTCTTCGGCGCCCCGGCGCAGCACGCCCTCGACATCCGCCAACGCCTGGGCCGGTGTGCTCTGAAACACACGCTTGCCGACAAACCGCTGCATATCCACCGGGGTACTGCTGACCAGCAGCACCCACTCGGCATCATCAATCGTCGCCTGGGACAACTGGCGCTCCGGGCGCTGTACATCGACGACTTCAACACTGGTGTGCAAGCCCATGCGCTGGGCGGCGGCGTCCAACAAGCGGGCGCACAGCACACTGGTGACCATGCCGTTCGGGCAGGCGGTAACAATGGCTAACTTCATCACAAACCCTCTTATTGTTCTGTCAGCGTGCGCACATCGACGCCGCGTTCGAGATGCGCCAACTGCGCGTCATCGCTGATGCCAAAACCGATCTGTGTCACCGCCATCGCGGCAATCGCCGTGGCCCGGCGCAGGGTGTGCTCTGGCGTGTCGCCACTGAGCAAACCGTGGAGCATCCCGGCCAGCAGCGAGTCCCCGGCCCCCACGGTACTGGCCACTGCCACCTTGGGCGGCGTGGCGTGCAGCACCGTACCCGGGCGGTACCAGGTCACGCCTGCGGCCCCGTCGGAGACCACCACATGTTCGACGCCTTGCTGATGCAGGCGGCTGATGGCATCGGTGGCGTTACCCAAGGCTTCGGCCAACTCTTCGGTATTGGGTTTGACCAGCCACGGGCCAACCTCCAACCCCAGGCGCAGCGCCTCGCCGCTGGTGTCCAGGGCGACTTTCAAACCGAGGTCCTTCAACGCCTCCAGCAAACCTTTAAACCACTGCGGGCTGACGCCGCGCGGCAAGCTACCGGCCACCACGACCGCATCGAACTCCGGGCCAATCATCGCGACCATCTTGAGCAGCGCTTTTAGCGCCTCTTCAGTCACCAGCGGCCCCGGTGCATTGATGTCGGTGACACGACCATCCTGTTCGGCAATCTTGATATTGCTACGGGTTTCGCCGGGAACCCGGATGAAGGCATCGCCAAACCCACGGCGCTTGATCAGCGCATTGAAAGCCTGGGGGTTGGCACTGCCGAGGAACCCGCCCACGCTGACGTAATGGCCCAGGTCGGCCAGCACTTGCGCCACATTCACGCCCTTGCCGGCCGCGTGGGTGAGCATCGCTTCACTGCGATTGACCTCACCGGGTTGCAGGTGCGCCAGGCGTACCGTGAGGTCCAACGCCGGGTTCAGCGTCAGGGTCAGAATATTCGCCATCTACACGGCCTCCACTAGGGCACGCACTTCGGCGGGCGAACCCACCGCCAGTGCTTGTTGCGCCAGGCCCTGGGCCTCGCTCAGACTGAATTCACGCACCCGCGCCTTCACTTCAGGAATGCTGCGGGCCGACACGCTCAACTCATCCACACCCAGGCCGACCAGCACCGGCACCGCCAGCGGGTCCGCCGCCAACTCGCCGCACACACCTACCCATTTGCCGTGGGCATGGGCGGCGCGCACGGTGATGTCGATCAGTTGCAGGACTGCCGGGTGCAAGCCATCGGCCTGGGCCGACAGGGTCGGGTGGCCGCGGTCGATGGCCAGGGTGTATTGGGTCAGGTCGTTGGTGCCGACGCTGAAAAAGTCGACTTCCTTGGCGAGGACCGGCGCCAGCAGCGCGGCTGAGGGCACTTCGATCATGATCCCCAGTTGCAGGTCTGCCACTGGGATCTCCAGGCGCAGGCGCTCGGTCATGTCCCGGGCGGCGCGCCACTCATCCACGCTGCCGACCATGGGGAACATGATGCGCAGCGGGCGATTGTCCGCTGCACGCAGCAATGCGCGCAGTTGCGCTTCCATGATCTGCGGGCGTTGCAACGTCAGGCGAATGCCGCGCACACCCAGGAAGGGGTTTTCCTCTTCGGCGATCGGCCAATAGGGCAAAGGTTTATCGCCGCCCACATCCAGGGTGCGCACCACCAGCGGGCGACCATTGAGGCCGTCGAGTACGCGCCGGTATTCGGCCTCCTGGGTGGCCTCGTCCGGCGCCTGGGGGTGGGCCATGAAAATCAGTTCGGTGCGCAGCAGGCCAATGCCTTCGGCGCCCTGCTCCACTGCGCTGGCCACCCCGGCGCTTTCGCCAATGTTGGCGAACACTTCCACGGCGTGGCCGTCACGGGTCAGCGCCGCTTCATGGCGCTGGGCCGATGCGGCTTGCAAGCGCTGTTCGCGGCTGTCGCGCTCCACGGTGGCCCGTTGCAGGGTGGCGGCGTCGGGGTCCACATGCAGGCGACCACGCTGGCCATCGAGCAACAGTGGCGTGCCCGGGTTGAGCAATAACACCGCAGCGCCAGCGCCGACCAAGGCCGGAATGCCCAGGGCGCGGGCGACAATGGCGCTGTGAGCGGTGGCGCCGCCCCGGGCGGTGAGAATGCCGGCAACGCGGGCCGGGTCCAGGCGCGCCACGTCCGAAGGGCCGACCTCTTCCATCACCAGGATGTAGGGCTCGCTCGGTTCCTGCACGCTCTGGACGCCGCACAACTGGGCCAGCACGCGGCGGCCGATGTCACGCAAGTCGGCAGCACGCTCGGCCAGCAAGGCATCCTGCAAGGCTTCCTGTTGCTTGGCGGCGGCTTCGATCACACTCATCCAGGCGGCTTCGGCGCTTTCGCCCTGCTTGAGGCGGGTGTCGACTTCGTCGGTCAGTTCCGGGTCGTCGAGCATTTCCTGGTGCGTGATGAAAATCTCGCGGATGGCCTTGGCCTGGCTACGCTCGATCAAGCCCTGGATATCCGTGCGCACGTCGCTCAAAGCGGTGTGCAGGCGCTGGCGCTCGGCGGCGGCGGATTCACCCCGTAGCGGGTAATCGAACACCTGCGGCACCTGGATATGGGCCGGGCCGATCGCGATACCCGGCGCGGCGGCAATGGCCTGGAGTTGGCTACCGCTCAGTGGCGCGCTGAGCACCGGTTCGATATCGACCTGTGCGGGCTTTACGCTCACCGTGGGCAAGGGCTCGACCTCTTCGCCAAGGCCCTCTTGCACGGCGGCCAAGAGGGCGGGCAGTGCATCGTCGGCCACCGTCGGCTCGGCCACAAACTCCAGCACCTGGCCACGACGTGCGCCGAGGCTGAGCAACTTGCTCAGACTTTTGACCGACACGGCGCCCACCGCGCCATCGACGATGCGTACGCGGATATCGCCGTCAAAACTTTTCGCCAATTGCGCCAGGATCTTGGCCGGGCGCGCGTGCAGGCCGTGGGCGTTGGCCAGGGTAATACGGGCGCTGGGCCAGTCCGGCGGCAGTTCACCGCCCAGCACTTCCAGCACCGCGCGGCTGCTGGTGGCGCGTCCCAACTCCTGGCCGCGCCCTTCAATCAGCAAGGCACACAGGCGTTCAAGCAGGGCCTGGTGCGCTTCACCGAGGCTCGCCAGGCAGAACAGGCCGTGCAAGGGCTGGCCGAGGTAACGCATAGGTTTGTCCGGCGTCACAAAGGCCAGGCCCGGACGCTTGACCGTCTGCTCGCTGTGCAACCACCACAGGCCATCGCCCAGGGGCAGCGCGTCGACTTGCTGCAATACGGCGGCAAAGCCATTGCTCACGCAGTCGGCCTGGCGCAGCAGGCGCGCACCGCGCCACACCAACTCTTCAAAATCATCGGCCGACACGCCCAGGCTGATCATCTGCGCATCCAGCGCCAGTTCCTGGGGCGCGCCTTGCAACAGTTTCAACAGCGCTTCGGCACTGCCGGCACGGCGCAACGCCTGGCCCAGGTCAGTTTCACCGAGGGCACGGGTGAGCAGTTGCAACAGGCGCAGGTGTTCATCGGACTTAGCCGCGATGCCAATCGCCAGGTAGACGATCTGGCCATCGCCCCAGTCCACTCCTTCGGGGAACTGCAGCAGGCGCACACCGGTGGAAAACACTTGGTCGCGGGTTTCTGGCGTGCCATGGGGGATAGCAATGCCTTGGCCGAGAAAGGTCGAACCTTGGGCTTCACGGGCTTGCAAGCCACTGAGATAACCTTCGGCAACCAGGCCATCGGCCACTAATTTGTCAGCGAGCAGGTGCAAGGCAGCAGATTTATCCACAGCCACCTGGCCCATGGATATCTGCTCTACAGTGAGCTCAAGCATGCCGTTCTCCTAGTTAGTGCGACGGGCGCACTAGGTATTGTTGTAGGTAAATATGTTCAAAATTAACTGACTGAGCGGTCAATTGGCAGTGGTCACTCAGTAGCGAACATCGTAAAAATACGCTTGCTGAAACGTTTAATCTAGAATTTATGGCAGATTACGCGTTAATTACGCAAGCTTGAAGGGCCACTCGGCGCTTGCTGTGGGACATTGGTCGAATGCTGGAATCGGTTACGATTGGACAAAATGTCGGGGCGAGCGCCAAAAAACAAGGAAATCCCGGTTTGAAACTCAGTGATATCGCACGTCTGGCCGGTGTGTCCGTTACCACCGCCAGCTATGTCATCAATGGCAAGGCCGAACAGCAGCGCATCAGCAACGCCACCGTTGAGCGTGTGCGTGCCGTGGTCCAAGCCCATGGCTTTACCCCCAACCCTCAAGCCGCGGGGCTGCGCAGCCGGCATACGCGGACCTTGGGGTTCATCCTGCCAGACCTGGAAAACCCCAGCTACGCACGCATCGCCAAACTGCTGGAACAAGGTGCACGGGCGCGGGGCTATCAGTTACTGATCGCCAGCTCCGATGACGAAGCGGACAGCGAGCGCCAACTGCTGCAACTATTCCGGGCGCGGCGTTGCGATGCGTTGTTCGTCGCCAGTTGCCTGCCGGCCAGCGATGACAGCTATCGCGAGCTGCAGGCCAAGGGGCTGCCGGTGATTGCCATCGACCGGGAGATGGAGCCGAACCAGTTCTGCTCCGTGGTCAGCGACGACCACCAGGCCTGCCAGCAACTCACTAGCAGCCTGCTGCAACCGTTGCCCAAGCAGATCGCGCTGATCGGCGCACGGCCCGAGCTGAGCATCAGCCAGGCGCGTACCGCCGGTTTCCGCGATGCGCTGCAAGGCTTTACGGGCGAAGTGATCATCGAACAGGGCGAAGCCTTCAGTCGTGACTGCGGCCGAGAGCTGATGGAGCAACTGCTGCAACGCCGGGGGCATCTGCCGGACGCGCTGGTAACCACCTCCTACGTACTGCTGCAAGGCGTGTTTGATGCGCTGCATGACTTCCCTCTCAAGTCACGCCCCCTGCGCCTGGGCACCTTCGGCGATACCCAGTTGCTGGATTTCCTCCCGCTGCCGGTCAACGCCATGGCCCAGCAACATCAGTTGATTGCCGAGACCGCCCTGCGCCTGGCCCTGGCCGCCATTGAAGAAGAACAGTACCAACCCGGCGTGCATGCGATTGGCCGGACCTTCAAGCAGCGTATCCACGAGGCCTGAGCGTGGAGCTGATCGACACCCACACGCACCTAGACTTCGAGGACTTCGACCAGGATCGCTCGCACGTCCTCGCCCACAGCCGTGAACTCGGCGTGCGGCGCCTGGTGGTGCTGGGGGTGTACCAGAAAAATTGGCAGCGGCTATGGGACTTGGTGCAACAGGACGAAGGCTTGTTCGCCGCCTTCGGCTTGCACCCGGTGTATCTCGATGAGCATCGCCCCGCCGACCTGCTGGAGCTGGGTGACTGGTTGACGCGCCTGCATGGCCACCGGCAACTGTGCGCCGTGGGCGAAATTGGCCTGGATTACTTTCTGGAACAGTTGGACCACGAGCGCCAGCAACCGCTATTTGAAACCCAGCTGAAACTCGCGGTGGATTTCCAGCTGCCGGCCCTGCTCCACGTTCGCCGCAGCCACGCCGCGGTAATTGCCACCTTAAAGCGTATCCGCCTGCCCAGAGGCGGCATCATCCATGCGTTCGCCGGCAGCGTTGAAGAGGCACGCGAGTACATCAAGCTCGGGTTCAAACTGGGCCTGGGTGGCGCTGCCACCTGGCCCCAGGCGAAGCGCATGCACAGGGTACTGACCCAGTTGCCACTCGACGCCGTGGTGCTGGAAACCGACTCGCCGGATATGGCCCCGGCCATGTACCCCAACCAGCGCAATAGCCCGCAGCACCTGCCAGACATCTGCACGGCCCTGGCCGAGCGCATGGGTATCAGCCCTCTATTGCTGGCTGAGGCGAGCACACGCAATGCGTGCGAGCTGTTCAACTGGTAGCGCACTGATGGCCTGCAAGTTCAAGGTCATTGTCTGACGATGACGGGCGTAGCGCACCACCAGCAAATGGATCAACACCGCGACCAGTGAAATGTTGAACTGTGCGTTGACACTGAGCAGCCCCAGCCACTCGGCGACCAAGGCCACCAGCAAGGTCGCGCACGTCAGCATGATCATGCTCGGCCGCACCAGCGCCCATTGGTCCACGGCCCTGAACTGGCGCAACTGCTTGACGCAGCACAACTGCAACCCGCAGTGGCAATACGTACAGTCAAACGGCACATCGATGGCAATGGCGTTCAGTTGCCAAGGCTTGAGTTCAAACGTCATGTTGCACTGGGCGCAATGCCCCCTGATACCGATTGCGGCGGCCATCGTTTTGTCCCCTCGTGACCGTGACGGATGACATAAATTTTCACCTATTCACGCCCCGATAAAACACGCATCGGTAAATCAAGACATGGGCCACAGGCCCCGTGGTTCAGCCCTTCAGAACCGACCTACACCCGAAACGCACCAATCAATTGCTTCAACTCAACCACCTGGGTTGCCAGTTGTCGACTGGCCGCTTCCGTGTGCTGGGCGCCTTGCGCTGCATGCTCGCCAGCACGGTTGATTTCGACAATGTTCTGGTCGATGTCGTGGGCGACCGCCGTTTGCTGCTCCACGGCGGCGGCGATTTGCTGGTTCTGATCGACGATCATCCCAACTGCCCCCAGGATATTTTCCAGGGCTTGCTGGACTTTTTCCGACTGCCCCACCGTGCCATTCGCCATTTCATGGCTGCTGCCCATGGCCTTCACCGCCGCGCCCACGCCGCTGTGCAAGCGGCTGATCATCTGCTCGATTTCCTCGGTGGAGTGCTGGGTGCGCCGAGCCAGGGTGCGCACCTCGTCGGCCACCACCGCAAAACCACGCCCTTGGTCACCGGCGCGCGCGGCTTCGATGGCCGCGTTGAGCGCCAGCAGGTTGGTCTGCTCGGCAATGCTCTTGATCACTTCCAGGACGCTGCTGATGGACTGGCTGTCGGCAGCCAGTTGGTTGATCACCCGCACCGATTCGTCAATCTCCGCCGCCAGGCGGGCGATGCCGCCTTGCTGGGATTGCACCAGCGCACGCCCGGTGACCGTTTCATCATTGACGCTCTGGGCACTACTGACCGCCGCCGCCGCGCTGCGTGCCACCTCTTGGGCAGTGGCGGACATCTGGTTCATCGCGGTCGCCACTTGTTCGATCTGGCTGCGCTGGCCGGACACCGCCTGGTTACTCTGTGCCGACACCGCCTGCACCTGGCCGGCCTGCAACTCCACCTGGCTGACCGTATGCCCAACGCGCTCGATGAGGTCATGAATCTTGGCCACGGTGCCATTGAACACCTGGCCCAAGTCGCCCAGCTCGTCGCGGCTTTGGGCAACGAAGGTGACCGTCATGTCACCTGCCGCCACTTTGTCCATCATCGCCCCCAGGCGGCGCAAGGTGGTGCGGGTGGAGACAAAGAAACCGGCATAGAGATAGAAAATCAGCGCAAACACCGCCGCCAGGGCCGTGACCAGCAACACCATATGCAGGCGGTTTTGCGCCAGGCGTTGCTGCAACTGCTGCCCGAGGAACGCCAGGGTGGCGTCATCCAACTGATAGGTCTTGGCCATCAACTGGCTGACGCCGTCATAAAAACCCTGCCAAGACGTATCGAGGGTCTCGGCCATCACCACCTGCTCTTCAAAAAACTCACTGCCTTGCTTGAGGCTGGCCCGGCTGGCTTGCGCCGAAACGTCGAGGGCTGCATGCGCGGCCTGGCTGGCGCCCAACGCGTCCTGCAGCTTCAAGCCATATTCCCCGTGGAGTTTTTCCAGCTGCTGCAGCAGTTCGTCAAAACGGGTGCTGGAGGATGAATTGATAAAGCCCTGCCCCAGGGAGTACGCGCCCATCGCACGGCCTTCGCCCAAGGCCTGGGTGACTTGAGGGGTGACTGTGGTGACCAGGTCGCTGAGCTGGCGCAGGTCACTTTGCGGATCACGGCTCAAGCCGGCTTGGCTGGCAATAATCTGGCTGAACATCTGGGCCTGGTTGAGTAACTTGCCGATCAACGCCGTTTTGTTGAGCAACGAGGTTTCCTGCTGCTGGGCCTTGAACGCGGCGATCAACTCGTCGCGCTTACTGTCGAAGACGGCAACTTGCTCGGGCTGGGTCGCAATGGCGCGCAGGTCCTGCAAGCGCTCCACCACACTGGCTTCCAAGGCGCTGATCCTGGTCTCCAGGTCTGCTGCTTTGCCGGACTGGCCAAGGGTGGCATTGATCTGGACCTGGTTGTTGAGGGTTTCAAGGTCGCGGCGCAACGCCAGGCTGCTGCCGAGCAGGTCGAGACTCTGCAGTTCGACCCGGGTGCCCTGGTATTCACGCCAGGAGTCGCGCACCAGGTAATAGTTGGTCGCCAGCATCGGCAGCAGGAACAGCACGCTGATCAGGCTGAACTTCATGCCGAAGCTCAGGCGGTTCATCAGCGCGACGGCGGGATAGAGCAAGCTCTTCACAGGTGACCTCCCCTTCTTTTATTTTTATTGAGGCGCAGGGCGGCGGCAGATAGCCACTATTTGGCGCTCTATCTGTATAGCTCAATTCGAAAGGGAGTTTTGTAACGTAAGGTTAACGGCGGGAGCGATGGATACCCCCGCCGCTATCACTCAGGGCAACACCGTCCAGATGGCAAACCCGGCATACCACAGCACCGCCGCACGCAGCAGCAGTTCCCACAGGCGATCCAGGCTGTTGATGCCATCGGCCCCCACCACTGGCGCAGGAATTTCCGCGGCGGCCAGGCCGACTTTTTCCACCAACTGTGCCGCGCTGATGTCCCAGCTCAACAGTTCGTGGAGCATCACACGGCTGACCCCGACGAAATTACCCACCAAGGCAAAGCTGGCCGCCAGCAGGCGTACCGGCAACCAGTCAAACGCGTGGCGCAATTGCGTGGCGCGCTCGGCCACCAACGGGTTCTGGCTGTTTTCGCTGGCCAGCGCCAACAGGCGGTAGGCCAGGGCGGCCACCGGGCCCAGCAGGAAATACCAGAAAATCACCGCGAAAAAGCTTTGATACGCCTGCCACAGCAGGTAGCCCTGGACGCGCTCCAGCAATTGCTCGCCACTGTCGGCGCCAAGTTTGAGGTCACGTTCGGCCACATGCTCGGCCGCTTGCAGGTCACCGCGCCGCCAGGCGTCGCGAAACGGCCCCAGCCCCGCCAATAGATCGCCACGGCCCAGGCTGTAGATCACCACCAGCAAGTGCACCGGCAATGCCAACAGGCCATAGGCCACCGGCTCCAGGACCAGCAACAACAACGCCAGCAATGCCACCGGCAGCAGCACCAATACCAGCAGGATCAACCAGGGGCGCTTGCCCATGCGCGGGCTCGATTCCAGCTTGGCCAGCTCACGCAGCCATCCACCGTCGCGCTGCAACCGCAGGCGCAAGGCCGAGAACTTCTCGATCCACACGGCCAGCACCAACACCAGGAAACTCATCGTTCGTGTCCTCCATCCTGCAGGGCGCTGCGAAAGCGCGCCCAATCAAAAGCGGGGCCCGGGTCAGTCTTGCGCCCCGGAGCGATGTCGCTGTGACCACAAATACGTTGGCGGGTGATATCTGGGTATGCGGCCAGCAGTTGGCGTGTCAGGTCGATCAGCGCCGCATACTGGGCATTGGTAAACGGTAGGTCATCCGTGCCTTCCAGCTCGATTCCCAGAGAAAAGTCGTTGCAGACCTCGCGCCCTTCAAAGACGGAAATACCGGCATGCCAGGCACGGTCGCGGCACGAAACAAATTGCGTCACAGTGCCGTCACGTTCAATCAGAAAATGCGCAGACACTCGTAGGCTCGCGATCCCTTCAAAATAGGGATGCTCTGAGATATCCAGGCGGTTCTGGAAAAATTCCTGCACCTTGCCGGTGTTGAACTGCGCCGGGGGCAAACTGATGTTATGCACCACCAACAGCGAGATTTCGCCTTCAGGGCGCTCGTTGAAGTTGGGCGAAGGGCAATGACGAATGCCCTGGCACCAACCGCTGGCGGGGTCCAACTGCATACAGGCTCCTTGAATGAGAAGAGGTGTGACCAGTATGCCGCGTTCCACCCTACGGTTGCGATCACTTGCCGCGATTGAGTTGCCGCAGGTTGCCCACCACCGCTGCCAGCGCACGCTCGAACAGCGGGCCATCATCCAAGGCGTGCAGGACGCCCTGCTTGAACGCCAGCGCTAACTGGCCCGCGCTTTTCTCCAGCACCTTGAGGCCGGCGCGGCTGACAAAAACATAGGTATCGGCGGGCGGCATGATGGCGATCAATTTGCAGCGCAGGGTACCAGCTTCATGTTGCTGCAGCGCTACCCAAGTACCGGCTCGCAACTGCTTGGCTTTGAGCAGGTCGGGGTCATCATGGGGCAGTGGTTCGTCGGCACCCGGCGGGCCAGCCCCCAGGATAAAAGGCTCACGGACTTCAACCAGCACCTCGCCGTCGAGCGGCTGAACATGCATGGCCTGCAACCGCAGGAAGAACTCACGGGTACTGAAAGGATCGAAGGCCGCACTGGCCAACCCGTCACGCAAGGCCTTGAGCAGCCCGGGTAATTGCTCGAGCAAACGCCGGCCCGCTTCGGTGTCTTCACGCAGGCCGACGCTCCAGATCAATTCATCCAGGGTGCGCAGTGCCGCCTGCCACTGCAGCGATTGTTCACCGTGCTTGAGAACGGCCACTAACAGCACCTGGCTCCACGCCTGCTGCACAAATTGCAGCACCGATGGCGGCAAGGTTTTGCCCACGAGCCGCCGATTGAGCACGTGCGCCACACACTGGCGCGCCACCTCGACCTGCAGGCGCTCTTGCTCGGCGTCACGGGTATGTCGCTCAAGTCGCTCGCTGCGCTTGCGCTCTTGGGCTATGAATGCGCTGAACGTGGTGAGCAACTGGGAGAAAATCGCCGGGTCTTCGACGAACTCATTCAGCACACGCTGTACGAGTTGCTCGATACACAGATAGAGGTTGTCCCGTGGGTGGTCATGGGGCGGGCTCCAGCCGATGACGGCGCTCGCCATGTCATTGAGCAAGCGCCGCGCCGGATGCTCCGCGCAACTGAACAGGCTCTTGTCCAGCACCGCCACTTTCAGCAGCGGGATCTGCAAGCGAGCGATCAGCGCCTTGAAAACGTCCGGCACACTGCTGTCATCGAACATGAACTCGAACAGCATGGCGACCAGATTGATCACATCTTCGTCTGCCTCTTCTAATACCCTCGACTTGCCGCTTTTGACGCTGCCCCGGGTCAGCAACTGTTCCAGCTGGTTGCGCAGGTCGAAATCGTCCTCGCCACCGGGCTCCGGGACATATTGCTGCAAATGCGACAACAGCCGTAGCAGGTCACGGGTGGCAATCGGCTGCGGCTCGGCACTGGCTTCAAGGGTCGGGGCCACGCTGCCACGCACGGCTACCAGTAACTTTTGCAAGGCACTGAACGCTTGCTGGCCGCTTTTATCCAGCGGCGGGTCGGCCACCGCTTGGCGGGTGTAATGCTGGTGCTCCCGGGCCTCGCGCCCGCCAGCTCGACGGGACGGGACCGTCTTGAGTTGCGGCAATACGCCGGTGGCGATCAGCAATTGGTTGGCCTCGCCATACAACAGGTCGGCATCACTGAGCACGTATTTCTCAAACAGCTTGAGCATGACCAGCTTGACGCGAATCTCCACCCCCAGGCTGCGCCCTGCTTGCAGGAAAAACTCACAAAGCCGCGCAGGGCCCAAGGGGTTTTCAGGGTCCTCCAGGCGCCTGCCGAGCAGTTCACTCAAGCGTGCGTTCAACTGCCCCAGGGCCAAGCCATCACGATGCCGCACCCGACCGAGCATCGCCTCCAGAGCCACGGCTTTTTCCACATCATCCGCGCTGGTGCCGGGTGCCGCCTCATAAGACACCACCGGCACCAGGTGTGCACCGCTGCACCGGGCCTGGCCCAGGTTGGCGAACGCCACAAACAGCTGCTCCATGAACACGCGCTCGAAGTTCTTGCGCTTGAGGCGCAGGTCGCGCATGGCCTCGAAAAAAATATGATGGTCAACGGTGCTACGGGCCTTTTCGGCCATTTCGAACAGGGTGTCGTCGGCGTTATCGAACAGTTCCTGCAAGCCTTGCTGCAGCTGTTGCGCAGCCTTGTCACGCACCTGCAGCAACACCACCGGCAGGCGCGCGAGCGGCGATGGCGTGGCCTGTGCCCTGTTGATAGGCACCACCTTCCCGTCATTGTGCATCCTGGCCTCCTGAAACGGCGGTTTTGAGCGGTGGAGAGACGGAGCGCAGGCCCGGCAGGCACTGCAAACACCCGATCACCACCAGGACGTCAAAGCTATGACGCCAATTGCAAGGCGCGAGATTATCTTGCAAACGAGGGCAGTTGCGCCAGCACACTCTGACTTTGTGCGGTAAATGAGTGGCGAGCCTGGGTTAGAACGCACGCTGGCCCTATAATCGAGGCACTTTGTTTGTGGAGCCTGTTATGCCGAACCTCCGTCTTGCCGACCTCACCGCCGAAATCGAAGCCAACGTGCGCCGCGCACTGCTGGAAGACATCGGCAGTGGCGACATCACCGCGCAGTTGATCCCGGCCGAACGGCTGGCCAAGGCCACGATCATTACCCGTGAGGCGGCTGTTATCGCCGGCACGGCGTGGGTGGATGCGGTGTTTCGTCAACTGGACCCACGGGTTGCTGTGCATTGGCAGGTGGCTGATGGTGAACGAGTGAGCCCCAACCAGGCGTTGTTCCACCTTGAGGGCCCGGCCCGCTCGCTGCTCAGTGGTGAACGTAGCGCGTTGAATTTTCTGCAATTGCTGTCAGGGGTTGCCACCCGTGCGCAATTTTTGGCGGACTTTGTCGCCAGCACCCAGGTCAAGCTGCTGGACACCCGCAAGACATTGCCCGGCCTGCGTTTAGCGCAGAAATATGCGGTGACCTGCGGCGGTTGCCACAACCACCGTATCGGGCTGTATGACGCGTTCCTGATCAAGGAAAACCACATCGCCGCCTGCGGTGGTATTGCCCAAGCGATCACCGCCGCCCACAAGATTGCCCCGGGCAAGCCGGTGGAAATCGAAGTGGAAAGCCTGGAGGAATTACGCGAGGCCCTGGCGGCGGGTGCCGACATCATCATGCTGGATGAACTGAGCCTGGAAGACATGCGCGAAGCCGTGCGCCTGAACGCAGGCAAGGCCAAGCTGGAAGCCAGCGGCGGGATCAATGAAACCACCTTGCTGCCTATCGCTGAAACTGGCGTGGACTACATCTCCATCGGCGCGATGACCAAGGATGTGAAGGCGGTGGATCTGTCGATGCGCCTGAGCATCTAGGAAACCATGCAGGCCGGGCGATTGTGGCGAGGGAGCTTGCTCCCGCTGGAGTGCGCAGCGCTCCCAAACCGTTCATCGACGTACACCTGATGTATTTCGATCACCCAATTTGGGGCTGCTTCGCAGCCCAGCGGGAGCAAGCTCCCTCGCCACAACAAGCCCGCCGTGCTTAGACCACCAGATTATTCATCTCGCAGTACTCGTCCCAATCGACACCCAGCACCTCGGCCGCCTCTTTGTGCAAGGCCAACCGCGCGGCCTCGAACTCTTCGGGTGTCGAGGTGTACTTGAGGGTCAGCTCCCAAGGCTGGAAGCCCTGGCTCTCGGCCTCATCTTCGAATGCCCACTGAATCTGGTCGCGCTGATCGTCGGCACTCAGGTCCTTGATCTCTTCTTTAAGCTGCGGCGTCGCTTCAAGGTAGTGCTTGAGCGCTTGTTCGTGCCGTGCTTCCTGGGTCATCTCAGTCGTGGTCATGTTGTTCTCTTAGATCGAGGAATGGGAATGCATCTGGGTCTTCAAGGTTGCGCAGATACAAAAGAGCGGGGGCAAATGCCCGGCTCACCTGGCCTTCAGAACCATTCTGGGATCATCTGAAAACATTGCCGTTGAAACAGTGGTGCCTGTGGTGCCCGAGACAGGAATCGAACCTGCGACCTTCGCGTTACGAGTGCGCTGCTCTACCGGCTGAGCTACACGGGCGGTGGGCTAAAGCTAGCACTGCATTGGGCATGCAGCAACCAACTCGCTCACCGCCCGGCGACTGTCACGCGCCGTTGGCGCCGCAGCCCTTGGCAGCATACTGAGCCTCTACCGTGGTGGCACAGCTCCAGCCGGTGGTGGCGCTGCGGGTCAAGGTGATGGTCTTGCCCAGCACGGGCGCGGGTGCATCAAGGATTTCACAACGCAAGGTACCTGCGCCCGAGGCCACATCGCCTGTCACTTCGATGGTGCAGTTGGCGGTAGGGCTTGTGCCCCCGATGAGGGCCAGGGTTGGCACGGTGCCCTGGTTGATGGCGTCCTCGTAGCCGGCCTTTAGCGCGCTGATTTCAGCCAACCCCGCCGTGAACTTGGCCTTGGCCTGGTGCTTGGTGTACATGGGCAGACCGATGGTGGCCAAAATGCCGATGATTGCCACGACGATCAATAATTCGATCAAGGTAAAACCTTTTTGACGCATCTCTTTCACTCTCCAGAATAGAACCATGACAAGGCGCATCCTGCGCCCCGTAGTGTGCAACGGCGCCAGTGTACTCATCCCCACGCAGCCGTTCGCCTGCAAGACGCACAATCTGACATTTTATCGCCCAGCGCCAGCCTGCCCGAATTCGCCACCTGACTAAGCTATAAATTCTTCACGACCTGGGTGCGCCAACCTCACATGAACGACACTCCAACAATCTATGCTTGGGAAGGCATCAACCGCAAAGGCCGCCGGGTTTCCGGGCAAATCGCCGGGCATAACCTTGCGCTGATCAAGGTACAACTGCGCCAGCAAGGGATCTGCCCTGAGCGTGTGCGCAAGAAATCTTACGGTTTACACATCTTCAAGACGCGAATAACGCCCGCAGATATTGCCCTGTTCACTCGCCAGTTAGCCACCTTGCTCAAAGCCGGCATCCCGCTGCTGCAAGCCTTCGACATCATCAGCGAAGGCGTCGAAAACCTGCAGCTGCGCGAACTGGTGAAGGCGTTGAAACAGCACATTGCCAGCGGCCACCCCTTGGCCGCTGCCCTGCGTCAATATCCCCGCTACTTCGATGAGTTGTATTGCAATCTGGTAGCAGCTGGCGAAATAGCCGGCGCCCTGGAAACCTTGCTCGAGCGCGTGGCGATTCATCTGGAAAAAAGCCAACGGCTCAAAACCAGGATCAAGAAAGCCATGACCTACCCTGTCGCGGTACTGGTAATTGCCACAGGGGTGAGCACAGTGCTGTTGATTCACGTTGTGCCGCAGTTCCAGAACTTGTTCGCCGGGGTCAACGGCCAATTGCCCGGGTTTACCCTGGCGGTCATTGCACTGTCGGAACTGTTGCAACACGCGTGGTGGATGCTGGCGCTGGGCGTGGGCGCCATAATGGTCGCTGGGCATCACGCCTATCGAACTTACCCGGGCTTTCGCCATTGGTTGGCGGCAGGTTTGTTGAAAGTGCCCGTGGCAGGCAAACTGCTGCACAAATCTGCGGTTGCTCGCTACGCTCGCACACTTTCCACCACCTTTGCGGCGGGCGTCCCTCTGGTACAGGCATTGGGTTCGGTGGCCGGCGCCGTCGGCAATGGCCCCTTCAAACAGGCAATCGAACGTATGCGCCACGATGTATCCGCAGGCATGCAGTTGAATCATTCGATGCATAACAGCGGCCTGTTCCCAGGCATGGCGATCCAGATGACCGCAATCGGGGAGGAGTCCGGCACCCTGGACCGCATGCTGGAAAAAGTCGCGAACCACTACGAGTCAGACGTGGATACCTTGGTCGACAACCTCACCAGCCTGATGGAGCCGCTGATCATGGTCGTATTGGGGGGGATTGTCGGCGCGCTGGTAGTCGCCATGTACCTGCCGGTGTTTCAATTGGGGACGGCGTTTTGAGCCTGCTGCTGAGCGAACATCCCTGGGCGTTTGTTGGCCTGGCGCTGGTGTTGGGCCTGATCGTCGGCAGCTTCCTCAATGTGCTGGCGTGGCGCCTGCCCAAAATGCTCGAGCGGGAATGGCGTGCCCAGGCCCGTGAGATTCTCGACTTGCCAGCCGAGCCCGGTGGGCCGACCTATAACCTGATGCACCCGAACTCCTGCTGCCCGCACTGCAATCAACCGATTCGGCCTTGGGAAAATATCCCGGTGCTCAGCTACCTGCTGCTCCGGGGGCGTTGTGCCCACTGCCGCGAGCCCATCGGCCTGCGTTACCCCCTCACCGAACTCGCGTGCGCGCTGATCTCAACCGCTGTCGCCTGGCACTTCGGCTTCGGCTGGCAAGCCGGCGCGGTGATGCTGTTGAGTTGGGGCTTGCTGGGCATGAGCCTGATTGATCTGGACCACCAACTGCTGCCGGATGTGCTGGTGCTGCCGCTGCTATGGCTGGGGCTGATCCTCAACAGTGCTGACCTGCTGACGCCACTGCCCGATGCAGTGTGGGGCGCGGTCATCGGCTACATGAGCTTGTGGTGCCTGTTCTGGCTGTTCAAGCTGGCCACCGGCAAAGACGGTATGGGCCATGGCGACTTCAAGTTATTGGCCTTGCTGGGAGCCTGGGGCGGCTGGCAGATTCTGCCGATGACCCTGCTGATGGCCTCGCTGCTGGGCGTGTTTGCCGGGCTGATCCTGCTGCGTTTGGGTAAGGCCCAAGTGTCAGCGCCAATGCCGTTTGGCCCCTGCCTGGCAATTGCCGGCTGGATTGCATTGCTCTGGGGTGGTCAAATAACCGACTTCTATTTGCAGTCTGTCGGTTTCAGATGACCACTTCTGTTGCAACACCCTGGATTCTTGGGCTCACGGGCGGCATTGGCAGCGGCAAAAGCGCTGCGGCCGAGCACTTTATCAAGCTGGGCATCGACCTGGTGGATGCCGATCATGCCGCGCGCTGGGTGGTCGAGCCTGGCCGCCCTGCCCTGGCACGCATCGCCGAACATTTCGGCGCCAGCGTGCTGCAACCCGATGGCCGACTGGACCGTGCCGCGCTGCGCAAACTGATCTTTGAGGTCCCACAAGAGCGCCTGTGGCTGGAAGCCTTGCTGCACCCGCTGATCGCCGAGGAAATTCGCAGCCACCTGGCACGCGCCCAATCGCCCTACGCGATCCTGGTGTCGCCGCTGCTGATCGAGTCCGGGCAGTACAGCATGACCCAGCGCATCCTGGTGATCGACGTGCCGCAATCGCTGCAGATTCAGCGTACCCTGCAGCGCGACGGCATCAGCGAACAACAAGTGCAGGCGATTCTCAAGGCCCAGTCCAGCCGCGAAGACCGCCTGAACCATGCCGATGACGTGCTGGTCAACGATAAGGACCTCGCCTGGCTGCACGGCGAGGTCGAGCGACTGCACCACTTTTACCTTACTTTGCGTGGAGGCCGATCATGAGCCAACCCTTGACCGTCGACTGCCCAACCTGCGGTGCACCCGTGGAATGGAAAGCGACCAACCTCAACCGACCGTTCTGCTCGGACCGTTGCAAGCTTATCGACCTGGGCGCCTGGGCCGCTGAAGAACACAAGATTCCCGTGGCCCCTGACGCCGAAGATGAACTGTTTTCCGAAGACCTACCGCCGCGCCACTAAGGCCGCATAAAAGCATATTCCTGCTGGTCGTCGAGGTTTTCGGCAAGGTATTGCAACTCGTCGGCCAGGTCTTCAAAACTGCGTACCCCCTTGCTTTGCTGCACCACCGCACTGAGCATGGCGCGCAAGGTCAAGCCGGGGTCAAAACCGATTTCCTGCGCTGCATCCTGGCTTCTGCGCAACTCCTGCCGTGCCCACTCGTACACACTCATGATCCGTGCTCCTGAAAATTTTGCAGAGCATGGACCCGCGCCGCTGCCTGGCATTTGACCTGGATCAACGCTGCGAATCGTCGTCCTTCCACGGCGCCGAGAGGTAGCGGGTACGGTTGAACGTCTCCAGCCATTCCGGGCAAAACACCACCAGCGCGCTGATGACCATGCCGTTGATGAAAGCTTCGGGAAAGATGATCAGCCATAGGTAACCGACAAAATCTTCCAACCACTCAGGCATCGCAAAAAGACCGTCTAACCACAACAGGCCCAGGCCGGCCAACAGGCACAGCAATGCCGACAGTGCGGCAGCAAAAAAGCCCGAACAGAAGATATACACAAAGGGGTTTCTCGGCTGCGCCCGTTCTACCAGCAGCGCGCACCCTTCGGTGACCAGCACTGGCAGCACGATCAGCAGCAGGCCATTGATGCCAAGCGCGGCCAGGTCCTGGCGCCCCAGCAACATCAAGCCAAGCTGGGCGGCAAAGCCTCCGACGATTGCCAGCGGCCAATCCAGCAGCAAGGTCACGGCGGTCATGCCGATAAAGTGGTAGGACACGCCGGTATCGAAATCCCGTCGCACCAGCCACAGCATGAACAGCGCGAACACCGTACCGAACAGTAAATGCTGGCGCCGACGGTCGGCAAACAGCTCCACCCATGGCGAGCGCAGGATTGCCCACATCATCACTGGCGCATATACCAGCCAGCCGAAGCCGAGAGTCTGGGGTGCCAGAACCGCTGCACTGATCACGGATGCTCTGCCTTCACCAAAAACCTCATCACACACCTCGTCCCTGGGCCTGTTTCACGCAAGCATTCTACACCCGGGTTTTAAGGCAAGACTTCCTGTGGTCATCATTTGAACGCTAAGCTGCGACTATGGATGACTCAGATTATTTGCGCCTGCTCACCGTAGCAGCCGAACAAGCCAATGCGTTTCTGTCCAATGCCCGCAAGTGGGAGCGTGAGCGTTGGGTCTGCCAGCGCCTGTTACAAGGCTTGAATGTGCCCTACCGTGTCGAAGAATTCCACGCAGCGGGCCAGGAGCCGCCCGACGTGTTGTTTCGCGACGCCAGCTTCGAGGTCTTTTTTGTGTTGGATGAGGGCCGCCGCCTGAACGACGAGTGGCGCGATGAGTTGCTGCGCAGGCGCAGTGCTTTCTCCTTGAGCCAACTGGTACGGCGCGAAGCGAAGCCACGGCGAATCCCCGCCCATGAATTCCTCCTGCGCCTGGCCCCCACACTGCGTAAAAAAGCCCACAACTATAAAGAGCGCGGCATGGACCTGGGGGAGTTGGACCTCATTGCGTTTACCAGCCTCAAGCGCGAAGTATTGGACCTCAACAGCCATTTTCCGCCGCCGACCGAATACCTGCGCCAGGGCTGGCGCTCGCTGTCACTGGTGGGTCCAACCTTCGCCAGGGTGCTGTTTGCACATCCCGATGCGCCGGACTTCTTGCGCAACAATCTGGGCCGCAGCATAGTGTTTGATGTCGGCATCAGCCTTTGATGCCCCTGGCTGTAACGTGGCGCCCCTTTGCAACGTCTACCTGACGAGGCCTTTATGACCAGCCGCCTGAAACCCGATGACCAAGAGCGTGTCGAAGAGTACCTGCGACTTTCCCAGCACAGAGTCGAGCGCAAGCCTTTCCGGCCGTGGCTGCTCCTCTGCGTGGTGCTGGTCGTGGTAATCGGGCTCGGTGCGCTGAGCCGCCTATTGAGTTACCTGACGCTATGAGTCGCCTGGCGCTCGCGAGGGTAACTGCTCCGATTTCTTTTAGCCTTGCGAGATATCCCCATGACCCATCGTATTATTATCGTCGGCGGCGGTGCCGGCGGCCTGGAGTTGGCTACCCGCCTGGGTAAGACTCTGGGCAAGCGTGGCAAGGCCAGCATCACGCTGGTCGACACCAACCTGACCCATATCTGGAAGCCGTTACTGCACGAAGTCGCGGCCGGCTCACTGAACTCATCTGAAGACGAACTCAACTATGTTGCCCAGGCGAAATGGAACCACTTCGAGTTCCAGCTAGGGCGCATGAGCGGGCTTGACCGTGAGCAGAAGAAAATCCAGCTGGCCGCCACCCTCGACGAAGAAGGCCGCGAACTGGTGCCTGCCCGCGTGCTGGGCTATGACAGCCTGGTGATTGCGGTAGGCAGCACTACCAACGACTTCGGCACTGAGGGCGCAGCGCAACATTGCCTGTTCCTCGATACCCGCAAGCAGGCCGAGCGCTTCCATCAGCAACTGCTCAACCACTACCTGCGCGCCCATGCCGGGCAGACCGACGCCGTTGAACAGATTAGCGTCGCCATCGTGGGTGCCGGTGCCACCGGGGTCGAGCTGGCCGCCGAGCTGCATAACGCCGCCCATGAACTGGCCGCCTATGGCCTGGATCGTATCAAGCCGGAAAACATGCACATCACCCTGATCGAAGCCGGCCCGCGGGTATTGCCTGCACTGCCGGAGCGGATCGGTGGGCCAGTGCACAAGACCCTGGAAAAACTAGGGGTGACGGTACTGACCAACTCGGCGGTCAGTGAAGTAACTGCCGACGCCTTGATCACCAGCAGCGGCCAGGTGATTCCGGCCAGCCTCAAAGTCTGGGCGGCCGGTATCCGCGCACCCGGTTTCCTCAAGGACATCGACGGTCTGGAAACCAACCGCATCAACCAGCTGCAAGTCCTGCAAACTCTGCAAACCACCCGCGACGAAAATATCTTCGCCTTTGGTGATTGCGCCGCCTGCCCGCAACCGGGCACCGACCGCAATGTGCCGCCACGGGCCCAAGCGGCTCACCAACAGGCGTCGCTGCTGGCCAAATCGCTCAAGCTGCGGATTGAAGGCAAGGAGCTGCCGACCTACACGTACACCGACTACGGCTCGCTGATCTCGCTGTCGCGCTTTTCCGCGGTGGGTAACCTGATGGGCAACTTGACGGGCAGTGTGATGCTGGAAGGCTGGCTGGCGCGGATGTTCTACGTGTCGCTGTACCGCATGCACCAGATGGCGCTGTATGGGTTCTTCCGCACGGCGATGCTGATGCTGGGCAGCAAGATCGGCCGCGGCACCGAGCCACGCCTTAAATTGCATTAACAACCTGGTCTCGAAGGAGGCCTGGCAAATGTGGGAGCGGGCTTGCTCCCACATTTGTTTTGCAGAGAATTCAGGATTCGCGAGCACAAAAAAAATCCCCGTATCTTTCGATACGAGGATTTTTAGTATGGTCGGGGTAGGGGGATTCGAACTCCCGACATCCTGCTCCCAAAGCAGGCGCGCTACCGGACTGCGCTATACCCCGGTAATAAAAAGGCGACCTTTCAGTCGCCTTCTTCGATCAGCGCTTTTGGCCTCTGATCTTAAGATTCGATTCCAGCGTTAACTGGTCTCAAAAATGGTGGGTCGTGTGGGATTCGAACCTACGACCAATTGGTTAAAAGCCAACTGCTCTACCAACTGAGCTAACGACCCAAATATGGTCGGGGTAGGGGGATTCGAACTCCCGACATCCTGCTCCCAAAGCAGGCGCGCTACCGGACTGCGCTATACCCCGGTTTGAAATTGGCTCCGTGACCAGGACTCGAACCTGGGACCCAATGATTAACAGTCATTTGCTCTACCGACTGAGCTATCACGGAACTACATATTTCAAAGTTACTGCTGTGTTGCTTCCTCTTCGACCCTGTCCGTATCGCTACGTTAGCGTCTCTGAGGCGCGCTATTCTACAATCTTAAAAACCCCTGTCAACCCTTTAAATTGCTTTTAAGACAATGATTTGCGCTTCTTTCTGATTTCTTCTTGGGGAGAAGAAACCCGTGGGCTGACGTTGCTGCGGGGCGCACTTTACAAGCCTTTGCCTTACAGTTCAACGCCCTATCGAAAAAAAAGGCCCCGCAATGCGGGGCCTCCTGTGGTTGCGCCAAGCGCAGGGCTTAATGGAAGACGATTTCGTCGTCTTTCACCGTCGCCGTGACGCGGGTGCCAGGCATAAAGCTGCCCGACAGAATCAGCTGCGCCAGTGGGTTCTCGATCCAGCGCTGGATCGCACGTTTGAGTGGCCGTGCGCCATACACTGGGTCGTAACCGACCGCGATCAGCTTATCCAACGCTTCGCCGCTCAGCTCAAGGTCCAGCTCGCGCTCAGCCAAGCGGCTACGCAGGCGGCCCAACTGAATCTCGGTGATGCCCGCGATCTGATCCCGCGCCAGAGGCTCGAAGATCACCACTTCATCGACCCGGTTGATGAATTCCGGACGGAAGTGCGTGGTCAACGCGTCCATCACCGCCGCACGCTGAGCTTCACGATCACCCACCAATTCCTGGATCTGTGCCGACCCCAGGTTGGAAGTCATCACGATCACCGTATTGCGGAAGTCCACCGTACGCCCGTGGCTGTCCGTCAAGCGACCATCCTCCAGCACCTGCAGCAAGATGTTGAACACATCCGGGTGCGCCTTCTCGACCTCATCCAGCAAGATCACCGAGTAAGGCTTGCGCCGCACGGCTTCGGTCAGATAACCGCCCTCTTCATAGCCTACATAGCCTGGCGGTGCACCGATAAGGCGAGCCACCGAGTGTTTCTCCATGAATTCGGACATATCGATCCGCACCATGGCCTCTTCAGTATCAAAGAGGAACTCGGCCAGGGCCTTGCACAACTCGGTCTTACCCACACCGGTCGGGCCGAGGAACATGAACGAGCCGCTTGGACGGTTCGGGTCGGACAAACCTGCCCGGGAACGCCGTACCGCGTTGGACACCGCCACCACTGCCTCTTCCTGGCCGATGACGCGCTGATGCAACAGGCTTTCCATCTTAAGCAACTTGTCGCGCTCGCCTTCGAGCATCTTAGACACGGGAATACCGGTCCACTTGGAGACTACTTCGGCAATTTCTTCCTCGGTCACCTTGCTGCGCAGCAACTGGTTTTCAGGCTTGCCGTGCTGGTCGACCATCTGCAGGCTGCGTTCCAGGTCCGGGATCACCCCATACTGCAACTCGGCCATGCGGTTCAGGTCGCCTTTGCGGCGCGCCGCTTCCAGTTCCTGGCGGGACTGCTCGATTTTCTGCTGGATCTGCGCCGAACCCTGTACTTCGGCTTTTTCCGAGGTCCAGATTTCTTCGAGGTCCGAATACTCACGTTCCAGGCGGACAATTTCTTCCTGGAGTTTTTCCAGGCGCTTCTTGGCCGCTTCGTCTTCTTCTTTCTTCAATGCCTGGGATTCGACTTTCAGTTGAATCAGGCGCCGATCCAGGCGATCCAGCACTTCCGGCTTGGAATCGATCTCCATACGGATGCGGCTGGCCGCTTCGTCGATCAGGTCGATAGCCTTGTCCGGCAACTGGCGATCGGTGATATAGCGGTGGCTCAATTTGGCCGCCGCAATAATCGCACCGTCGGTGATCGCCACCTTATGGTGGACCTCATAGCGCTCTTTCAGGCCACGCAGGATCGCGATGGTGTCTTCTTCGCTGGGTTCTTCCACCAGAACTTTCTGGAAGCGACGCTCAAGGGCTGCGTCCTTTTCGATGTACTGACGGTATTCGTTGAGCGTAGTAGCACCGACGCAGTGCAACTCACCCCGCGCCAAGGCGGGCTTGAGCATGTTGCCGGCGTCCATGGAGCCTTCGCCCTTACCGGCGCCGACCATGGTGTGCAATTCGTCGATAAACAGAATGATCTGCCCTTCCTGCTTCGACAATTCGTTAAGCAGGGATTTGAGGCGCTCTTCGAACTCACCCCGGAACTTGGCACCGGCAATCAGCGAGCCCATATCCAGAGACAGCAGGCGCTTGCCTTTGAGGCCGTCTGGCACTTCACCATTAATGATGCGCTGGGCCAGGCCCTCGGCAATCGCGGTTTTACCCACGCCAGGTTCACCGATCAACACCGGGTTGTTCTTGGTGCGACGTTGCAACACCTGGATGGTGCGACGAATCTCGTCGTCACGGCCGATCACCGGGTCCAGCTTGCCTTCTTCGGCACGCTTGGTCAGGTCGACGGTGTATTTGTCCAGGGCCTGGCGCGACTCCTCATGGTTAGGGTCGTTCACCGCCTCGCCGCCACGCAGGTTGTTGATGGCGTTTTCCAGGGCTTTCTTGCTCACGCCCTGGCCCAGCAACAATTTGCCGAGCTTGCTGTTGTCGTCCATGGCGGCGAGCAGCACCAGTTCGCTGGAGATGAACTGGTCACCTTTCTGCTGAGCCAGGCGGTCGGCCTGGTTGAGCAGGCGCGCCAGATCCTGGGACATATTCACGTCACCGGTGGGATTCTGGATTTTCGGCAGTTGGTCGAGCTCTTTGCTCAACTCCTTGCGCAGACTGTTAACGTCAAAGCCCACCTGCATCAGCAAGGGTTTGATAGAACCACCTTGCTGTTCCAGGAGTGCCTGCATCAAGTGCGCAGGCTCAATGGCCGGGTGGTCGAGGCCCACCGCCAAGGATTGAGAGTCGGACAAGGCCAACTGTAATTTGCTGGTTAAACGATCAATACGCATTAGTCACCTTCCTTTTGAGCAGGCCGGAGCTATGAACAAACACATCCTGAATGAAGAAACCTGCCAGATACCCTTATAGATGGGGTGGATTCTGGGCGTTTCAAGCGGCGGACGGTTGATACAGATCAGGACAGTCTAGCGTTCAAGCCAGATAAGGGAGGCGAATCGGCCCGTACGCGGGCTGCGGCGATAAGAAAAGAAACGCGGGTCGGTCACAGTGCACAAACCGCCACCATACACAGCGGAAACACCGCGCACTCCCAGACGCAGACGCGCCAGCTGGTAGATGTCGGCCATGAACTTGCCAGCGTTGTGGCTGGGAACAAAGGCTTCAGCGGTGGCCGGCAGTTGCTGCATGAACACTTCACGCACTTCCGGGCCGACCTCGAAGGCTTGCGGGCCAATGGCAGGGCCGAGCCAGACCAGAACGTCTTCAGGGGCGGTATCCAGGCTTTCGAACGCGGCCTCCAGTACCCCAGCCGCCAAGCCACGCCAACCGGCATGGGCTGCGGCAACCCGGGTGCCCGCCCGATTACAGAACAGCGCAGGCAGGCAATCGGCGGTCATGGATGTGCAGGCGATGCCAGCGGTGCTGGTCCAACTGCCGTCTGCCTCGACAGTACGGCCCGGATCGGCCTCAACCACCTGAGTGCCATGGACTTGACGCAACCAGGCAGGCTGGATATCAAAGGCGTCACTCAGGCGACGACGATTTTCAAGGACGGCCTCAAGGCTGTCCTCGACATGATCGCCCAGGTTGAGGCTGTCGAACGGCGCCAGGCTGACGCCGCCCGCACGGGTGGTGACGCAGGCTTTTACCCGAGCCGGCGCGGGCCAGTCAGGTATCAGCCAGTCATTCATCCGACAAACGCCTCGCGATCCTGCTTGAGCAGCGAAAGCAGCCAGACCAGATCGTCTGGCAGTGGCGATTCCCAGCTCATGCGCTTACCGCTCGTCGGATGATCCAGTTCCAGGAAGCGTGCATGCAGTGCCTGGCGCGGGAACGTCTTGAGCGACTCAACCATGGTCTGGCTGGCCGCCGGCGGAATACGGAAGCGGCCACCGTAGGCTGGGTCGCCGACCAACGGGAAGTTGATGTGCGCCATGTGCACGCGAATCTGGTGGGTACGCCCGGTTTCCAGCTTGACCCGCACATGAGTGTGGGAGCGGAAACGCTCCAGCACACGGTAGTGGCTGACGGCCTGCTTGCCGCCCTCCATCACCGCCATACGCTGGCGCTGCTGGCCGTGACGACCAATGGGAGCGTTGATCTTGCCACCGGCCACAACGACGCCGATCACAATGCACTCATAGATGCGGCTGACGCTACGGCTCTGCAATTGCGTAACCAGTTGCGTCTGCGCCTGAATGGTCTTGGCTACCACCATAAGGCCGGTGGTGTCCTTGTCCAGACGGTGCACGATGCCGCAGCGCGGCACATTGATGATGTCCGGCACGTGGTGCAACAGGGCATTGAGCAAGGTGCCATCAGCGTGCCCGGCGGCCGGGTGAACCACCAGGCCCGCGGGTTTGTTGATGACCAGGATGTCGTCGTCTTCATAGACGATATCCAGCTCGATGTCCTGGGCAACCCATTCTCCCTGGGCTTCCTGCTCGGCAGTCAGCTCAAGAATCGCACCGCCATGGACTATGTCTCGCGGGCGGATAACCGCTCCATCCACAGTCAGGCGGCCGTCTTTGATCCAGGCGGAAAGGCGCGAGCGCGAGTGCTCAGCGAATAATTGTGCGGCGACTTGATCGAGGCGTTGGCCGCCCAATTCGGACGGCACCTCTGCGCGAAGTTCAATTTTATCGGACATGCTCAGACTAGGCGTGGCGTAGCCTTTGGTTTCGGCTGCGCGCTTGTGGTTAAATACGGCGTCTTTTGCCCCGAGGCTTTCAACGGGGCGCTCATCATAACAGGACGGCCCCGCCCAAGACAGCGGCCGTCATAGGGACGCAAGCCGCCATGCAAGTGAAACACCTGCTGCTGATCGCCATCCTCGCCATGACTGCTGCTTGCTCGTCAACAAAGGACGTCGTCGACGAAAACCTGAGCGAAGTCGAGCTGTACCAGCAAGCTCAGACAGACTTGGACAATAATAGCTTCACCAGCGCCACAGCGAAGCTGAAGGCATTGGAGTCGCGTTACCCGTTCGGCCGCTATGCCGACCAGGCCCAGCTTGAGCTGATCTACGCCAACTACAAGAACGCCGAGCCGGAAGCTGCCAAGTCCGCTGCCGAGCGTTTCATCCGCCTGCACCCGCAGCATCCGAACGTGGACTACGCCTACTACATGAAGGGCCTGACCTCGTTCGACCAGGATGTTGGCCTGCTGGCGCGCTTCCTGCCGCTGGACATGACCAAGCGCGACCCGGGTGCTGCCCGCGACTCCTATAACGAGTTCGCCCAGCTGACCAGCCGCTACCCCAACAGCCGCTATGCGCCGGACGCCAAGCAGCGCATGATCTACCTGCGCAACCTGCTGGCTTCGTACGAGATCCACGTGGCCCACTACTACCTGACCCGTCAGGCTTATGTGGCCGCAGCCAACCGTGGCCGCTACGTGGTGGAAAACTTCCAGGAAACCCCGTCCGTGGGTGACGGCCTGGCCGTGATGACCGAGGCTTACCAGCGTTTGCACCTGGACACCCTGGCGACTACCAGCCTGGAAACCCTGAAGCTCAACTACCCTGACCACCCTAGTCTGAAAGACGGCCAGTTCGTGCCTCAGGTTGACGAAGCGGACAACCGTTCGTGGCTGAGCAAGTACACCCTGGGCCTGATCGAGTCCCGTCCACCGCTGCCGCCAGGTGAAACCCGCGCCAACCAGGACGTGATCAAGCAGTACCAGGACGCCAAGGACGCCATTCCTTCGGAGCTCAAGCCGCACGACGAGAACGGCGATGTGATCGAAGAAGAAGAGCCGCAAGCCCTGGGCGACAACCAGGACCGTTCGTGGTTCAGCTACATGACCTTCGGTGTGTTCGACTGATTGTTCGACGCAACGCAAAAGGGAGCTCTGAAGGAGCTCCCTTTTTTATGAGCGAGTATTTATTGCGCTGTGCGCCCGTGACCACCTTGGCTAAACTGGCGCATTCCTTGTCGAGAAACTGCCCATCATGCTTCGTCTACTGTTCTGGATTGCCGTCATTGCTGCCGCGGTATGGTTCTGGCGCAAATTCAAAAACCCTGCCTCCCGTCAGCAACGGCCTGCCGAGCCGGATGCAGCCCTGATGGTGCGCTGCGCTCACTGTGGCGTGCACCTGCCGCAGGACCGCGCACTGAGTTCACGTCAGGAATGGTACTGCACCCAGGCGCACCTGGAACAAGGGCCAAAGTCTATCCAGCGTTGAGGCGACCTGCGGGGGCGTAAGGCACTGGATCGATGATCGGAGCCCGCGCCAGCAGCAAGTCGGTGAACAACTGGCAAGATGCTGGTGCGAGTACCAGACCATTGCGGTAATGCCCACAATTGAGCCACAGCCCCCTGAAGCCAGGGACCTCACCGATAAACGGTATACCTTCGGGTGAGCCAGGCCGCAAACCGGCCCAATGCCCGACCACCTCGGCGTCCGCCAAGGCGGGAATCAGTTCCTGCGCAGATGCCTTGAGGCTTTCAAGCGCGGTGTCGGTCGGCGTCTTGTCGAATCCTTCATGCTCCAACGTGCTGCCGATCAGGATGTGCCCATCCCGCCGCGGGATCGCATAACGCCCCTTGGCCAGGACCATGCTGGATAAAAAATCGGACGCGCATTTGTACAGGATCATCTGGCCTTTAACCGGCTCCACGGGTAGCCCCAAGCCCAGCGTACCCAGCAATTGCCCGCTCCAGGCGCCGGCCGCGAGCACCACCTGATCCCCCAAAACGTGGCCCGTAACGGTATTCACACCCACCACCCTGCCGCCGCCGAGTACAAAGCCCGACACATCGCATTGCTCGCGAATCGTCACGTTCGGCAACGCCAGCAGCGCCACCTTCAATGATTTGACCAGGCGCGGGTTGCGAACATTGGCCACGTTGGCCATGTAGATCGCCTGGGAGTAGCCGCCCCCCAGCACCGGCACCGCGTCATGGGCCGCCGATACATCCACCTTGCTCAACGGTCGCCCTTCACGGACAGCCCAGGCCAGTGCTTGCGCTTCGTCATCCAGGTCGAGCCAATACAAACCCGTGGTATGTACCTCTGGATCGACGCCGGTAGCAGCAAATAGCCGTTGCGCCAGTTGCGGGTAAAAATCCTGGGACCAATGGGCCAAGGCAGTGACCGCCTGGCTATAGCGCCACGGGTACAACGGCGAGACAATCCCACCGCCCGCCCAGGAAGCCTCTTGCCCAAGCCCACCGCGCTCCAGCAGCGTGACCGTCTGGCCCTCACTGGCGAGGTTGTACGCCGTCAACAGACCGATTACTCCGCCGCCGACAATCACCACTTGCTGTTGCTTAGCCATCATTTGATCCAGCCGATAAACAGGGAAAGGCGCGCCCGGCGCCCACGCTTCAAGTACGCTCATTCTTGCCCCCAGCAGACCTTGGGCGACATTTCAGGCCCTGCTCCCGGGTTGCCGCGCATACCGGTGCTGGTCAAGCTGAATGCTGCGCACGCGTCGTTCGCCATGACCGAGTCCGCAGCGGGTGTGGCGAGCAGGTCAAAATCCTGAGGGTTGAGAACGGCACTGATTCTATAATGATCATTGCCCGCGCTGACGTCGCCTGCATCAATAAAAGTGCCATTCCTCGTATAAGAACGCTCCAGGTACTGGGCCTGTTCGCTCAACAACGCGACGATCTGCGCCCGATACATCTTCTTCACCTGGCTGAGGTACCCGGGATACGCAATCCCGGCCAGCAACGCGATGATCGCCACGACGATCAGTAACTCAATCAGGGTAAAACCCTGGCTCTCCTTGCCCATCCGATTGCTCCTTATTGAAGTTGCCGCCATAAGACCCGTCGAAACCTGACGCGGCCGCCCTCCTCTACACGGGCATAGACCGTCTCCAGCACCGTGCGAGATTGCCCCGCGAGACCGACCGAAGTGACCCGAAAAAGCGTGGCCAGGGAATGGGGCGGCAAATGAGCCAGCCCTTCACCCTCCCCGAGGGATTGAATGCCATAAAACCCATTTTTCAAGGCAAGCCAGGTGACCGCCGAGACAGGGTTCGTCCCGGCCGCCGTCAAGGAAGACGCTTCAGCAGGCGGCGCACAGCGGATGATCGAGTGGCAGACAGGCATCGCCTGGCCAACCTTTTGCACGGCCGACTCCCCCAACCTCAGGCCGCTTTCGGCAGATTGAAACGATTGATTGCGATGCCACAGGCTGCTCGCGACTTTTTGCTGGGAGACCGCAGCCTGTATTGATGACACTCCCACCTGCGACAGCACCAACAGGAACACCAGACTGATCAGCAGCACCATGCCGGTCTGCCCTGCTCGAATGCCACCATGCATGGTCATTACCCCAGCCGATTTCGCAGTGCCGCAACGACACTATAGGTCTGGTCCTTCACCCGCCCAGCGGGGTCTTGAAGGGTCATCAGGATGCGCACGCTGCGTATCAGCGACTCATCGGCCGGATGGCTGTCATAGCGCACCACAACTGTCGATACCGAGGTGGCCGCCATGCCGAAGCTGACGTCGAATGCCCGCACGTTATCCATCAATACCGCCTTGGCCGGTGCTGCCGGGGTACTGATCTTCAACTGACCCGATTCGTAGGTGTAGGTAAGTTGGCGTATGCCAAAGCGAAGTTGGCCGGGTTCGGCTCCGGGCGGTGTGCCTGCATAAGCCCTGGCCGCCTCCTTGCAGTCGGACAACACTGTCCAGTCAGTCTTGCTGACGCCATCGCCGACATTCGCGGTCACCAGCGTCAGTGACTTCGCACTCCCCGCCGCCTCCCAGCTTATCGGCCGATCAAAGGCTGCCGGAGCATTGTCGATAGCGGCCACGGCCAAACACCCCAGCATGCCTGCCTGGCGAATATCCTGGGTGATCTTGCTCAGCACAAACCGCGCATCATCCTGCAGCAGCATGGCGGCCTGCTGGCTGGCATGGGTCAACCGCGAACTGATCAGTATCTGGCTCGCACCAAGTATCAAAACCAACCCGATGGCAAGCGCCAGCAACACTTCCACCAGACTGAAACCTCGCCCAAGACGCTTCATTACCTCTCTCCCTGTTCAGTGCCGATGCGGCTGGTCAGCGTGAAGGTTTCCCGCGCACCTGGACGGTTTGCTGCCCGGGCATCTGCCCAACTGATGCTGATGGTGACCTCTTGCCCGTTCACCACCACTGAACCTTTGGCATCCTCACCGGCAAAACCCGTGATATTGGCCTCGAAATCGTGCAGGTCGAGATCACGCACGCTGGCGGTGGCAGTGTTGGGCGGCGCCAGCTGGGCCCTGCCCCATGTGTAATCGGCGCCAGCATTGGTGCGAATGCGGTCGAGCATGTCATAGGCAATAAAACTGGCTTGGCTGGTCATCCTGGCACTGTTGGTGTACTTGAGCGCGTTGAGTTGCAGCACCGCAGCGCCCATCAGGCCGATCGCCAAAATCAACAGCGCTACCAGCACCTCGACCAGTGTCATGCCGGATTGGCGCGAGTGCGCAACGCGCAGGAATCGGTTCTGGCAGGCTGGCATTTCCGTCGTCATCCATGTCGAAGGCCGGTGAAAAAAAGCAGGCAAGACCTGCTGTGCGACCCAAGACTAGCGTCGGTTTTCGAGCGGCGCTGCTCCCGGAACAAAGGGAAATACTTTGGACATAAAGGCCATCATCCAGCGCCAAGGACCAGGCGCTATACCTAGAAAACCCACTCGCGCCCATGGAGGGAACGCACATGAAACAACAAGGATTCACCCTGATTGAGATGTTGCTGGGGCTGATCGTCACCAGTTTTCTCGCGCAACTGGCCGTACCCGGTTTCAAGGGTTTGCTTGAATCGCAGCAACGACAAAGCGCGGCCCAAGCACTCGCCTCCGGGCTGCGCTACGCACGCACCGAGGCCATTGCGCGCAACCGGGCGGTGGTCATTCATGCGAAGGACGAGGACTGGAGCCTGGGATGGCGCGTGATACTGGATGTGAGTGGGCGCGGCCACCTGGATGACGACAATCCGGTATTGCTGGAGCGCGAGAGCAATGGGCGCGTGCCGGTCGCCGGTAATGGCCCGGTTACGAGCCAGGTGCGCTTCAGCGGCCTGGGGGAGCCAGTGTTCGCCGGCGGGGGATTTCGTGCCGGCACCGTGCATGTGTGTGACAAGGACCATGCACAGAGCGTGTATCAGATCGTGCTGGCCCCCAGCGGGCGCGTCAGCCTGCGCAGTGACAAGACCGAACAGGCATTATGCCGAGGCTATTCCAGCACCCTGGCCGTCAGAGCAGCGAGCGGACCCGCAGTTCCTTGGGCATCGAGAACGTGATGTTTTCTTCACGACCCGCCAGCTCATCGGCGCCGGTAGCACCCCAGGCTTGCAACTGTTGGATCACACCGCGCACCAGCACTTCCGGAGCGGAGGCACCCGCCGTGATGCCGATACGCTCAACACCATCGAACCAGCTGCGCTGCATGTCTTCGGCACCGTCGATCAGGTACGCCGGCGTGGCCATGCGTTCGGCCAGCTCACGCAAGCGGTTGGAGTTGGAACTGTTAGGGCTGCCGACCACCAGCACTACATCACACTCATTCGCCAGTTGCTTGACCGCATCCTGGCGGTTTTGCGTGGCGTAGCAGATGTCATCCTTGCGGGGGCCGCCAATGGCAGGGAATCGCGTGCGCAGGGCATCGATGACGCGGCTGGTATCGTCCATGGACAAGGTGGTCTGGGTAACGAAAGCCAGGCGGTCGGGATTGTGCACCTGCAAGTTGGCGACGTCTTTTTCGTCTTCAACCAGGTAGATGGCGCCGCCGTTGCTGGCGTCGTACTGGCCCATGGTGCCTTCGACTTCCGGGTGACCGGCATGGCCGATCAGGATACATTCGCGACCGTCGCGGCTATAGCGCGCCACTTCGATGTGCACCTTGGTCACCAGCGGGCAGGTGGCATCGAATACTTTTAGGCCACGGCCGGCCGCTTCGGTACGTACGGCCTGGGACACGCCATGGGCACTGAAGATGACGATAACGTCGTCGGGTACCTGGTCGAGTTCTTCGACAAAGATCGCACCGCGTGCGCGCAGGTCTTCGACCACGAACTTGTTATGCACGACTTCGTGGCGCACATAAATCGGCGGCCCGAAGACTTCCAGGGCGCGGTTGACGATTTCGATCGCCCGGTCCACGCCAGCGCAGAAGCCACGGGGGTTGGCGAGTTTGATTTGCATGCTGTGCCTCGTGCCTTGCAGGCCAAGAAATTGGATCAACTCAGCTCTATAGAATAAGCGTCTGTGTGAGCGGGCTTGCCCGCGATGCAAACGTCTCGATGTATCAGGTACACCGAGGTGATGCTATCGCAGGCAAGCCAGCTCCCACACAAGCCAGCCCCACAGGAACCGGTTTCGTCAGTTAGAGCGCTTTAACGTCGATGATTTCAACATCAAACGTCAAGGTTTTACCGGCCAACGGATGGTTGAAGTCGATGGTCACTTGCGCATCATCGAAGGCTTTAACCACACCGGGCAATTCGGTATTCGCCGCATCATTGAAGATCACCAGCAAGCCTTCCGACAGGTCCATACCCTCGAACTGCGAACGCGGGATGATCTGCACGTTTTGCGGGTTGGGTTGGCCGAAGGCGTTTTCCGGCAGGATCTGCAGGTTGCGCTTGTCGCCCGCCTTGAACCCGAACAATGCCGCTTCAAAACCAGGCAGCAGGTTACCGTCGCCAACCTTGAAGGTCGCCGGGGCTTTGTCGAAGGTGCTGTCTACCGTATCGCCATTCTCCAGGCGCAATGCGAAATGCAAAGTGACTTCCGTGTTCTGGCCGATGCGTTGCTCAGCCAATACCTGATCAGTCATTGACGGTTTCTCCGGTTTTCTTGCTCTTGAACATATCCAGCGCCAGCATGATTGCACCAACGGTGATGGCGCTGTCGGCAAAGTTGAACGCCGGGAAGTAGTGGCGGTTTTGCCAGTGCACCAGGATGAAGTCGATCACATGGCCCAGGGCGATGCGGTCATACAGGTTACCCAGCGCGCCGCCCAACACCAGGGCCAGCGCGATAGCCAGCCAGGTGTCGTCGCGACCCAGGCGCTTTAGCCACACCACCAGCACGGCACTGACCACCACGGCGATCACCGCGAACAGCCAGCGCTGCCAGCCACCGCCGTCAGCGAGGAAGCTGAAGGCGGCGCCAGTGTTGTAGGCCAGGGTCCAACTGAAGTAATCCGGGATCACCACAATCTGCTGGAACATTTCCAGGGAGCCCTCGAAGTGAGCCTTGCTGACCTGGTCAATGACCAGCACCAGCAGGCTCAGTACGAGCCAGCCCAGACGTCCGAAACGACTGGCTGCATTAGGCATAGTGGCGAACCTCGCCTTCACCGCTGATGTTATCGACACAACGACCGCAGATTTCCGGGTGCTCAGGGTTCACACCGACATCTTCACGGCAGTGCCAGCAACGGGCGCATTTAGGGAAGGCCGATTTCACCACCTTGAGCTTCAGGCCCGGCACCTCGGTGACCACGGCATCTGCCGGGGCCTGGGCGAAAGGTGCCAGGCTCGCGGTGGAGGTGATCAGTACGAAGCGCAGTTCGTTGCTCAGCTTGGCCAGGTCGGCAGTCAGGCCATCCTCGGCAAACAGGGTGACTTCGGCTTGCAGGTTGCCACCCACGGCCTTGGCCGCACGCTGGACTTCCAGTTCCTTGTTCACCGCAACCTTGACGGCCATGACGCCTGCCCAGTACTCGCGGCCCAGTTCGAAGTCGGCCGGCAGTTCGGTCAAGCCTTCGTACCAGGTGTTGAGCATGACGGACTCGTTACGCTCGCCCGGCAGGTATTCCCACAGCTCGTCGGCGGTGAACGCCAGGATCGGTGCGATCCAGCGCACCAGCGCTTCGCTGATGTGGTACAGCGCGGTCTGCGCCGAACGGCGAGCCTTGCTGTTGGCGCCGGTGGTGTACTGGCGGTCCTTGATGATGTCGAGGTAGAAACCGCCCAGCTCCTGCACACAGAAGTTGTGGACCTTGGAGTAGACATTCCAGAAGCGGTATTCGCCGTAGTGCTCTTGCAGCTCACGCTGCAGCAACAGGGTACGGTCCACAGCCCAACGGTCCAGCGCGAGCATGTCTTCGGCCGGCAGCAGGTCGGTGGCCGGGTTGAAACCGGTCAGATTCGACAGCATGAAGCGCGCGGTATTGCGGATACGACGGTAGGCGTCGGCGCTGCGTTGCAGGATCTGCTCCGAAACAGCCATCTCACCCGAATAGTCAGTCGAGGCCACCCACAGACGCATGATGTCGGCGCCCAGGGTGTCATTGACCTTTTGCGGCGCAATCACGTTGCCCAGGGATTTGGACATCTTGCGGCCGTTCTCGTCGACGGTGAAACCGTGGGTCAGCAGTTCGCGGTACGGTGCGTGGTCGTCGATGGCGCAACCGGTCAGCAGCGACGAGTGGAACCAGCCACGGTGTTGGTCCGAACCTTCCAGGTACAGGTCGGCACGCGGGCCGGTCTCGTGGCCCATCGGGTGCGAGCCACGCAGCACGTGCCAGTGGGTGGTGCCCGAATCGAACCACACGTCGAGGGTGTCGCTGATCTTGTCGTACAGCGGCGCTTCGTCGCCCAGCAGCTCGGCGGCGTCCAGCTTGAACCAGGCTTCGATACCTTCCTGCTCAACGCGCTGGGCCACAAGCTCCATCAGTTCGACGGTGCGAGGGTGCAGCTCGCCGCTTTCCTTGTTCAGGAAGAACGGAATCGGCACGCCCCAGTTACGTTGGCGGGAGATGCACCAGTCCGGACGATTGGCGATCATCGAATGCAGGCGCGCCTGGCCCCAGGCCGGAACGAACGTGGTGTCTTCGATGGCCTTGATCGCGCGGTTACGCAGGGTATCGCCGCTGGTCGGCTCTTTGTCCATGCCGATAAACCACTGCGCAGTGGCGCGATAGATCAGCGGGGTCTTGTGGCGCCAGCAGTGCATGTAGCTGTGCTTGATGGTTTCGGTGTGCAACAGCGCACCGACTTCCGAGAGCTTGTCGATGATCGGCTGGTTGGCCTTGAAGATGAACTGACCGCCGAAGAACTCCAGGGACGGCGCGTACACGCCATTGCTTTGCACTGGATTCAGGATGTCGTCGTTGACCATGCCATAGGCTTTGCAGGTCACGAAGTCGTCTACGCCATAGGCGGGCGCAGAGTGAACGATGCCAGTGCCGGCGCCCAGCTCCACGTAGTCAGCCAGGTACACCGGCGACAGACGGTCATAGAACGGGTGACGGAAGTTGATCAGCTCCAGCGCGGAACCCGTGGTGGTGGCGATCACCGAACCTTGCAGCTCGTAACGCGCCAGGCACGACTCGACCATTTCCTCGGCCAGCACCAGCAGGCGATCCCCAACGTCCACCAGGGCGTAGGTGAATTCCGGGTGCACGTTCAGCGCCTGGTTGGCCGGGATGGTCCATGGGGTGGTAGTCCAGATCACGATGGCGGCCGGCTTGGCCAGGCTTGCCAGGCCGAAAGCCTCGGCCAGCTTGGCGTCGTCGGCGATCGGGAAGGCCACGTCGATGGTCGAGGACTTCTTGTCTTCGTACTCCACTTCCGCTTCGGCCAGGGCCGAACCGCAGTCGAAGCACCAGTTCACGGGCTTGAGGCCCTTGAACACGAAACCGCCTTTGACGATTTCGGCCAAGGCGCGGATTTCACCGGCCTCGTTCTTGAAGTTCATGGTCTTGTAGGGGTTGTCCCACTCGCCCAGCACACCCAGGCGAATGAATTCGGACTTCTGCCCTTCGATCTGCTCGGCGGCGTAGGCACGGCACAGTTCGCGGGTCTTGTCCGCGCCCAGGTTCTTGCCGTAAGTCACTTCGACTTTGTGCTCGATCGGCAGGCCGTGGCAGTCCCAGCCCGGGACATACGGCGCGTCGAAGCCCGACAGGGTCTTGGAGCGCAGGATCATGTCCTTGAGAATCTTGTTCAGCGCGTGACCGATGTGAATCGTGCCGTTGGCATAAGGAGGGCCGTCGTGCAGGACGAATTTCGGACGATCCTTGCCAATTTCGCGCAACTTTCCGTACAGGCCAATACTGTCCCAGCGCTGCAGGATCTGCGGTTCGCGCTGTGGCAGGCCGGCCTTCATTGGGAAGGCGGTGTCCGGAAGGTTTAGCGTGGCTTTATAGTCGGTCATTTAAGGCTCTTCGGTTAGCGATGGGCGCTAGGTGCGGCTAGTGCACGGGCGGCGGCGACATCCGCATTGATCGCCGTTTTCAACGCCTCCAGGGAGGCGAAACGCTGCTCTTCACGCAGCTTCTGGTGGAAAACCACCGTCAAACGCCGGTCGTATAAATCTCCGGCAAAATCCAAAAGGTGAACTTCCAGGTGGGCCTTGCCATCACCTGCAACCGTGGGTCTGACGCCTATATTGGCGACTCCCGGCCACGATTGGCCATCGATGTCGACACTTACCAGGTAAACCCCGGTCAGCGGCACACGACGGCGCTTGAGTTGCACGTTGGCGGTTGGCGTGCCCAATTGGCGCGCCAGCTTCTGGCCGTGCAATACCCGTCCGGCAATGCGGAACGGGCGACCGAGCAAACGCTCGGCCAGGTCGAAGTCGGCGGCGGCCAGGGCGTTACGCACCTGGGTGCTGCTCACGCGCAGGCCGTCCAGTTCGACGGTTTGCGCGGCTTCGACAGTGAAACCCTGATTGACACCGGCATGTTGCAGGAAATCGAAATCCCCGACCCGGTCACAACCGAAATGGAAGTCGTCGCCGACCTCCAGGTGTTGCACCCCCAGCCCATCGACCAGGATGCGGTCGACGAACTCGGCGGCGCTGAGGCTGCGCAGACGTTGGTTGAAAGCCAGACAGAGGACACGGTCCACGCCCTCCTCCGCCAACAGCTGCAACTTGTCCCGCAAGCGCGCCAAGCGTGCCGGCGCCGTTTCCGGGGTAAAGAACTCCCGCGGTTGTGGCTCAAAAATCACCACGCAGCTGGGCACGCCCAACTCGACCGCACGCTCGCGCAGCCGAGCCAGGATAGCCTGGTGGCCACGGTGAACACCGTCAAAGTTGCCAATAGTGGCGACGCAGCCCCGATGCTCGGGGCGCAGGTTGTGGAGACCTCGAACCAGCTGCATAACGCGCTTCTTGCTCATAAAGTGGTCGATTATAACCACACCCAGCCCCGGACGACAGGCAACAGCGCAGGCCAAATGGGTCGAATCGATAAAACAACTGTTTTATCGCGGCAAACTCGCTATCCCAGCGACTTGCGATTGAAATCGCGCAGGCGGAAGCCCTGCAACAGCAACATCCCGAAGTACACCACCACGCCCGCCACTACCAATGCGCCCAGGCGCATGAAGCGCTCCAGCATATTGCCCTGGCCCCAGGCCGGCATGATGTGCATCAGGCCAAACAGCACAACCGACATCGCCGCTACCGCTACCAGCAGCTTGAGCGCAAACACACCCCAGCCTGGCTGCGGCTGGTACATCTGTTTTTTGCGCAATTGGTAAAACAGCAGACCTGCGTTTATGCATGCCCCCGCGCTGATCGCCAAGGCCAGGCCGGCATGGGCCAGCGGGCCGATAAACACCAGGTTGAGCAGTTGCGTGACAACCAGGGTGAAAATCGCGATTTTCACCGGCGTGCGGATGTTTTGCTGGGCATAGAAGCCGGGCGCCAGCACCTTGATCACGATAATGCCGAGCAGGCCGACAGAGTAGGCGACCAACGCATGCTGGGTCATCAACGCGTCATGGGCGTCGAACTGCCCGTATTGAAACAGCGAGACCGTCAGCGGCTCGGCGAGGATGCCCAGGGCCAGGGCGCACGGCAACACCAGCAGAAAGCACAGGCGCAGGCCCCAATCGAGTATGCGTGAGTATTCCTGGCGATCCTTGCTGGCGTAGGTGCGCGCCAGGGTCGGCAGTAGGATGGTGCCCAACGCCACGCCCAGCACACCGGATGGCAATTCCATCAGGCGGTCGGCGTAGTACATCCACGACACCGAGCCGGATACCAGCAACGAGGCGAACGCGGTGTTGATGATCAGGGAAATCTGACTGACCGACACCCCGAGGATTGCCGGCAGCATGTTGCGCATCACGCGCCAGACGCCGGAATCCTTGAGGTTCAAGCGCGGCAGTACAAGCATGCCGATTTTCTTCAGGTGTGGCAGCTGGTACAACAACTGTGCCAGGCCGCCGGCCAGCACCGCCCAGCCCAGCGCCATGACGGGTGGATCGAAATACGGCGTAAGGAACAGCGCAAAAATAATCATGCTGACGTTCAGCAAGGTCGGCACAAAGGCCGGTACCGAGAAACGATTCCAGGTATTGAGGATCGCCCCGGCGAGCGAAGACAGGGAAATCAGCAATATATAAGGAAAGGTCACCCGCAGCAGATCAGTGGTCAGCGCGAACTTTTCCGGCGTATTGGCAAAACCGGGCGCCGTGGCCCAGATCACCCACGGCGCGGCGAGCATCCCGACGATGGTTACCAGCATCAGCACCAGCGTCAGCAAACCCGAGACGTAGGCGATGAACGTACGAGTCGCCTCCTCGCCATGCTGGGTCTTGTATTCGGCCAGAATCGGCACGAACGCCTGGGAAAACGCGCCTTCGGCAAAGATCCGCCGCAACAGGTTGGGCAGTTTAAAGGCAATAAAGAACGCATCCGTGGCCATGCTGGCGCCAAAGATGCGGGCCAGCAGGGTGTCGCGCACGAACCCCAATACCCGGGAAATCATCGTGATAGAGCTGACGGCAGCCAACGATTTGAGCAGATTCATTGAAAGAGTTTGCGCCTATAGATAAAGAGCAGGCGAACTACGCGCCCACTTATGCGATACTGCGCGCCTGCAACAGCACAGAGCCAAAGCTCGCGAGTTTACAGGTCAAGCGCCGGAAATAAATCACCCGCCTCTTCAGATCGACCACTCAGCAGTTCGCATCAGCCGCCCTTGACAACCCGTCAAGTCATCGGCATGATTCGCGGCCTATTTTGTTTGCTATTTCCTAAAAAGTCTTTCGAGGAGCTCGACGGTGGCCAACACACCTTCCGCCAAAAAACGTGCAAAACAGGCTGAGAAGCGTCGCAGCCACAACGCCAGCCTGCGTTCCATGGTTCGCACCTACATCAAGAATGTAGTCAAAGCCATCGACACCAAAGACGCTGAAAAAGCTCAAGCAGCTTACGTTCTGGCTGTGCCTGTTATCGACCGTATGGCCGATAAAGGTATCATCCACAAGAACAAGGCCGCTCGCCATAAGAGCCGCCTGAATGGCCACATCAAGGCTCTGAGCGTTCCTGCTGCAGCCTAAGTGGTAACAACTGCAACGCAGCTCAGGCTGTGTAACAGTTAAGAAATGCCCCGTACCGAAAGGTCCGGGGCATTTTTGTTTGTGCTTAATTCAGGACGGTACAGATCAAAATGTGGGAGCGGGCTTGCCCGCGATATAGACAACTCGGTACAGCAGGCATACCCAGTTGATGCCATCGCAGCGGTGCGACGATTCGACAAGCCAGCTCCCACATTTTGACTGCGGAGTATCAGGTGAATATTTCCAACCCAAAAAAAACGCCCCGAACCAGTCGGGGCGTTTTTGCTACCACTTGATCAAAACATCAATCAATGGTGATGACCGCCTTCACCGTGGACGTGGCCGTGAGCCACTTCTTCCTGGGAAGCGTCGCGGATGGCCACGATCTTCACTTGGAAGTTCAGGCGCTGGCCAGCCAGAGGGTGGTTGCCGTCAACGGTAACGTCGTCGCCGTCCAGGTCGCGGATGGTGACGATCTGCATTTGGCCGTCCGGCGCGGAAGCGTGGAACTGCATGCCCACTTCCAGCTCATCAACACCTTCGAACATGCTGCGGCTCAAGGTGCTGACCAGTTCGGCGGAGTATTCGCCGTAGGCATCTTCAGGTTCTACGGCGACAGTCAGTTCGTCACCGACGCTCTTGCCTTCCAGAGCCTTTTCCAGGCCCGGGATGATGTTGCCTGCGCCTTGCAGGTAAACCAGCGGCGCGCCGCCGGCGGAGCTGTCGATGACCTCACCAGCGTCGTTGGTCAGGGTATAGTCGATGGAGACAGCCTTGTTAGCGGCGATCGTCATGGGGCGAGACCTTTTGCATAAGAATGAAGAACGGACAAGTCTAAACAAGGATTTGCCCGAAAGCGAACAGAACCCGGACAGACGGGGCCGACCAACGGTCTCTATCATCACCGGATTCCACCAGGACGACGACCTGCACTGGGTGGCCGAGCTGTCCTGCGGCCACACCCAGCACCTGCGCCACCAGCCGCCGTGGCAGTCGCGCGCCTGGGTGCTCGACCCCGCGCAACGCCTTGAAAAAATAGGCCAGGCCTTTGCGTGCGGCTGGTGTGCGCAAGGGCACGAATAACGATAACCTTGGCGCCTGATTCGCGGTAGGCACTCACCCATAGAGCGCCACCCAAGCCATGCACCTCCAGAGAATTCGCATGCAGACTTTTTTTATCGCGCCCACCGATTTTGGTGTGGGTCTGACCTCCATCAGCCTTGGGCTGGTGCGCACCCTGGAACGGGCCGGCCTGAAAGTCGGCTTTTTCAAACCCATTGCCCAGCCACACCCTGGCGATACCGGGCCGGAACGCTCTACCGAGCTGGTGGCGCGCACCCACGGCCTGAAACCGCCGCAGCCCCTGGGCCTGGCTCACGTAGAGCGCATGCTCGGCGACGGCCAGCTCGATGAGTTGCTCGAAGAGATCATCACCCTTTACCAGCAGGCAGCCGTAGGCAAAGACGTGCTGATCGTCGAAGGGATGGTGCCAACCCGCAGCGCCAGCTACGCGGCACGGGTCAACCTGCACCTGGCCAAGAGCCTGGACGCGGAAGTGATCCTGGTCTCGGCGCCGGAAAATGAAGTGCTCACCGAGCTTTCCGGCCGTGTGGAATTGCAGGCCCAACTGTTTGGCGGCCCCAAAGACCCTAAAGTGCTGGGCGTGATCCTCAACAAGGTGCGCACCGACGAAAGCATGGAGGCGTTCTCGGCGCGCCTCAAAGAGCATTCGCCGCTGTTGCGCAGCGGTGATTTCCGGCTGCTCGGCTGCATCCCCTACCAACCCGAGCTGAATGCCCCGCGCACCCGCGACGTAGCTGACCTGATGGGCGCGCAGATCCTCAACGCCGGCGACTACGAAAGCCGGCGCATGACCAAGATCATCATTTGCGCGCGCACCATGCGTAACACTGTCGAGCTGCTCAAACCCGGCGTGTTGGTGGTGACCCCGGGAGATCGCGATGACATCATCCTCGCCGTCAGCCTGGCCGCCATCAATGGCGTGCCGCTGGCCGGGCTGCTGCTGACCAGCGACACCCTGCCCGACCCACGCATCATGGATCTGTGCCGAGGCGCCTTCCAGGCCGGGTTACCGGTGTTGTCGGTGAGCACCGGCTCCTATGACACTGCCAACCAGCTCAATAGCCTCAACAAGGAAATCCCTATCGATGACCGCGAGCGTGCGGAAATCATCACCGACTTCGTCGCCAGCCACCTCGATGCGCGCTGGCTGCACCAGCGCTGCGGCACGCCAAGGGAGATGCGCCTGTCGCCGGCAGTGTTCCGTTACCAGTTGATCCAACGCGCCCAGGCCGCCAACAAACGCATCGTGTTGCCCGAAGGCAGCGAGCCACTGACCGTACAGGCCGCCGCAATCTGCCAGGCCCGGGGCATTGCCCGGTGCGTGCTGTTGGCCAAGCCTGCAGATGTGGAGGCAGTCGCCCGCGCCCAGGGTATCGACCTGCCCGAAGGCCTGGAGATTCTCGACCCCGACCTGATTCGCCAACGCTACGTGGAGCCAATGGTCGCCTTGCGCAAGAGCAAAAGCCTCAACGCGCCCATGGCCGAGCAGCAACTGGAAGACACCGTGGTGATCGCCACCATGATGCTCGCCCTCGACGAAGTGGATGGCCTGGTCTCCGGCGTGATTCACTCCACCGCCAACACCATTCGCCCCGCGCTGCAGCTGATCAAGACCGCGCCGGGCTGCACCCTGGTGTCGTCGGTGTTCTTCATGCTGTTCCCCGAGCAGGTGCTGGTGTACGGCGACTGCGTGATGAACCCGCACCCAAGCGCTGCGGAACTGGCGGAAATCGCCCTGCAAAGCGCCGACTCGGCGGCGGCGTTCGGCATCACGCCACGGGTGGCGATGATCAGCTACTCCAGCGGCGACTCGGCCAGCGGCGAGGAGGTGGAAAAAGTCCGCGAAGCCACCCTGCTCGCCCACGAACAACAAAGTTCGTTGCTGATCGACGGCCCGTTGCAATACGACGCCGCCGCCAACGAAAACGTCGCCCGACAACTGGCGCCCAACAGCCAGGTGGCGGGCAAGGCCACCGTCTTTGTGTTCCCGGACCTGAACACCGGCAACACCACCCACAAAGCCGTACAACGCAGCGCCGATTGCGTGAGCCTGGGGCCGATGCTTCAGGGCCTGCGCAAACCGGTCAATGACCTGCCACGTGGCGCCCAGGTGGACGACATCGTGTACACCATCGCCCTGACGGCGATCCAAGCCGCCAACCGACCCATGGATATCTAAATGCTGGATTTTCTACCTGCCGCCGTGCGCGGGGTGATCGCTTCGCTGTTGCTGGCGCTGAACACGATCCTGCTGTGTTCGTTCCTGTTTATCGTGGCGCTGTTCAAGGCGCTGCCGTTCGCCAAGCGCCTGAGCGAATGGCTGATGAACCACACCCACGAAGCCTGGGTTACCAACAACAAGGGCTGGATGAACCTGGTGCGGCGTACGCGCTGGCACCTGACTGGCCTTGAGGGCCTGGACTACCAGCACTCGTACCTGGTGACCAGCAACCATCAGAGCTGGGTCGACATCATGGTGTTGCAGTACGTGCTCAATCGGCGCATTCGCCCGCTGAAGTTCTTCCTCAAGCAAGAGCTGATCTGGGTACCGGTGATTGGCCTGGCGTGGTGGGCGCTGGGCTTTCCCTTCATGAAGCGCTACAGCAAGGCTTATTTGGAGAAGCACCCGGAGAAGAAAGGCAAAGACCTGGAAACCACACGCAAGACCTGTGCGAAGTTTCGCGACAACCCCGTGGGGATTTTCAACTTTGCCGAAGGCACACGTTTTACGCCGGGCAAGCATGCGCAGCAACAGTCACCGTTTCGCTACTTGCTTAAACCCAAGGCGGGCGGCATTGCGTTTGTGCTGGATGCCATGGGCGAGCAGCTCAAATCACTGGTCAATGTGACCATCCACTACCCCGGCGGGCGCCCAGGTTATTGGGATTTGCTGTGCGGCAATGTGAAGGACGTGGTGGTGCACTTTGAAGAGGTGCAGATCCCGGCCGAGTTCATCGGCAAGAATTATGAGCAGGATGAGGAATATCGGCTGGCGTTCCAGGGCTGGATCAACCAGTTGTGGCAAGACAAGGATGCATTGCTGGAGCAGCTTCACAAAGACTTTCCGGCCAGCCGCTGATCACATGTGGAAGCAAGCCAGCTCCCACATTGACCGAGTCCACATTTGAGAATATGTAAAAAGCCCGCCACCGATCACTCGGTGGCGGGCTTTTTTGTGCGGCTATAAAGCTTAGATCGCGCCGCGCTGACGCAACAGTTCCAGCACTTGCTTGACGCTGTCCTCCAGCGACAACGCCTGGGTGTCGATCACAAGGTCGGCATTCAGCGGCACGTCATACGGGAAGGATTCGCCAGGGATGTTATCCCCACCGGCCGCGTACAAACCTTGCGGGTCACGCTCGGCGCACACCAACGGCGATGCCTGCACGTAGACGGTCAGCAGTCGGTCCGCACCAATCAGCGCCTTGGCCTGTTCACGGCCTTCGGCATCCGGCGCAACGAAAGCCGCCAGGGTCAGCAGGCCGGCTTCGTTGAACTGACGCGCCACATGAGCGGCACGACGCCAGTTCTCGGTACGCCCGGCACGGTCCTGCGGCAACCCTTTGTTCAGGTCGTGACGCAGGTTCTGGCCGTCCAGCACGAACACCGCCCGGCCCATGTCGAACAGCTTGCGCTCGACCGCATAGGCCAGAGTGCTCTTGCCAGCGCCCGACAAGCCGCTGAACAACACCGTGGCCGGCTGCTGGCCGAAACGCAGGGCGCGCTCTTCGGTGGCGACATGCGCCAGGCTGCCGTGCTGCGCCGCGCCGCCATGACCCACCGGTGGCGCGATGATCATGCCCGCGGCCACCGTGCCGTTGGTCAAGCGGTCGATCACGATGAACGCGCCAGTGGTGCGGTTGCTGTCGTAACCGTCCAGGGCGATGGCGGCGTCCAGGCTGACCTTGACCCGGCCAATCTCGTTGAGCTGCAGCGAACTCGCCGGGCCTTCGGCCAGGGTGTTTACGTCCACGCGGTGCACGATGCTGGTGATGGAACCCGGCACGTAGCTGGTGGCGCGCTTGATGTCGTATTTCTTGCCCGGCAGCATCGGTTCTTCGGCCATCCACACCAGCATGGCGTCGAAGGCGTCGGTCACTTGCGGCACGTTGTCGGCATGCACCAACAGGTCGCCACGGGAGATGTCGATCTCGTCTTCCATGGTCAAGGTCACGGCCTGGCCTGGGCCTGCGTGTTCCAGCTCACCTTCAAAGGTGACGATGGATTTGACGCGGCTGCTCTTGCCCGACGGCAATACCACCACTTCGTCGCCCTTGTGCACGATGCCACTCGCCAGGGTGCCGGCAAACCCACGGAAGTTCAGGTTCGGGCGATTGACGTACTGCACCGGGAAACGCAGGTCGGTGTAGTTGCGATCATTGGCGATCTCGACAGTCTCCAAGATCTCCATCAGCGACTGGCCGGTGTACCAGGGCGAACGCTCGCTCTTGTTCACCACGTTGTCGCCCTTGAGCGCCGACATCGGCACGAAGGCCAGGGTGCTCGGCTTGAACGCGATACCTTCGGCGAACTTCAGGTAATCGGCCTTGATCGACTCGAATACGTTTTGGTCAAAGCCGTTGATGTCCATCTTGTTGATGGCCACCACGATGTGTTTGATACCCAGCAACGAAGCGATAAAGCTGTGGCGACGGGTCTGGGTCTGCACGCCGTAGCGGGCGTCGATCAGGATGATCGCCAGGTCACAGGTGGACGCACCAGTGGCCATGTTGCGGGTGTACTGCTCATGGCCGGGTGTGTCGGCGATGATGAATTTGCGCTTGGCGGTGGAGAAATAGCGGTAGGCAACATCAATAGTGATGCCCTGCTCACGCTCGGCCTGCAGGCCATCGACCAGCAATGCCAGGTCGATATCGTCACCGGTGGTGCCGGACTTTTTCGAGTCGCGGGTAATGGCTTCCAGGTGATCCTCGTAGATCATCTTGGAGTCGTGCAGCAGGCGCCCGATCAGGGTGCTCTTGCCGTCGTCGACGTTGCCACAGGTCAGGAAGCGCAACATTTCTTTGCGCTCGTGCTGGCCCAGGTAGGCGAGGATGTCCTCGCTGATCAAATCAGATACATGCGACATGACAGCCCCTTAGAAATAGCCTTGACGTTTTTTATCTTCCATCGAGCCTGCACCATCGTGGTCGATGACACGGCCCTGGCGTTCGGAAGTTCGCGTCAGGAGCATTTCCTGAATGATGTCCGTCAGCGTCTCGGCTTCGGACTCCACCGCGCCCGTCAACGGGTAGCAGCCAAGGGTGCGGAAACGTACTTTCTTTTTGACGATGCGGGCTTTGTCTTCCTCGGACAGGTGCTCAAGGATGCGGTCGTCGTCGATCATGATCAACGTGCCGTTCTTCTCGATCACGTCGCGCTCGGCGGCGAAGTACAGCGGCACGATCGGGATGCCTTCCAGGTAGATGTACTGCCAGATGTCCAGCTCGGTCCAGTTGGACAGCGGGAACACGCGGATCGACTCGCCCTTGTTGACGTTGCCGTTGTAGACGTTCCACAGCTCCGGGCGTTGGTTCTTCGGGTCCCAACGGTGCTTGCTGTCGCGGAACGAGTACACGCGCTCTTTGGCACGGGATTTCTCTTCATCGCGACGGGCGCCGCCGAATGCTGCGTCGAAACCATGCTTGTCCAGCGCCTGCTTGAGGCCCTCGGTCTTCATGATATCGGTGTGCTTGGCACTGCCGTGGGTGAACGGGTTGATGTTCTGCGCCACGCCATCGGGGTTGATGTGGGTGATCAGGTCCAGGCCCAGCTCCTCGACCATCTTGTCGCGGAACTTGTACATCTCCTGGAATTTCCAGCGAGTGTCGACGTGCATCACCGGAAATGGCAGTTTGCCCGGGAAGAAGGCCTTGCGTGCCAGGTGCAGCATCACGGCGGAGTCTTTACCGATCGAGTAGAGCATCACCGGGTTATCGAACTCGGCGGCGACCTCGCGGATGATGTGGATGCTTTCCGCCTCCAGCTGTTTCAGATGCGTCAGTTTGTCGACCATGGTTACTCACGGAAAAACGATCTTATGGACGGCCAGCGGGCCGTGTTCGAGCGAGGCATGCTAGCACAGCAACTTCTTCTATTTAGGGCGCCAGCTAGACCGAAACGATATATGAATATGCCGCCGAGTTTGGCGCTCAATTCGGTCAATGGGGGAGCTGGCTTGCCTGCGATACAGGCGCCCCGCTCATTCAGGCTGACCGAGGTGATGCCATCGCAGGCAAGCCAGCTCCCACAGTGTTCAATGCTGTGCTTTAGATCGGATTGGGGCAGTCGATGAACAGATGCTCCAGGGCAAAGCGCCGCGCCAGGTAGTCGCCCAAGGCCTGCACGCCGTAGCGTTCGGTGGCGTGATGGCCGGCGGCGATGAAGCTGATGTCGTTTTCCCGGGCGCTGTGGAAGGTCTGTTCAGACGCTTCACCGCTCAGGTACAAATCGACACCCGCGGCAATCGCCTGGTCGATGTAGCCCTGGCCGCCACCGGTACACCAGCCGACGCGGCGAATCATCTCGCTGCCTTCGATCAGCAGCGGTTCGCGACCCATCACGTCCTGCACGCGACGGGCGAAGTCACGAGGTGACAAGGGCTCGGCCAGGGAGCCGACCAGGCCGACGACTTTGGGGTTGCCGGGGTCCAGCGGGCCTTCGACGGTGATGTCCAGGTGGCGAGCCAGTTGCACGTTGTTGCCGACATCGGCGTGCAGGTCCAGGGGCAAGTGGTAGGCCAGCAGGCTGATGTCATGCTTGAGCAGGGTTTTGAGACGGCGCTGCTTCATGCCGGTGATGCACGGGTTTTCGCCCTTCCAGAAGTAACCGTGGTGCACCAGCACCAGGTCGGCCTTGGCTTCGACGGCGGCGTCCAGCAGGGCTTGGCTGGCGGTCACGCCGCTGACGATGCGCATCACTTGGGGCCGGCCCTCGACCTGCAGGCCATTGGGGCAGTAATCGGCAATTTTGGCGCTGCCGAGGTAGCGGTCGGCTTCCTCGACGAGGGTAGTAAGGGGCACGGCCATAAAAGACTCCTAAATATCCCGTTCGCAGGCGTCACAGCCTCGTATAATGCGCGACATTATGGGCGCTCTCCCGCCCCCTGCAACCTGTCAGGACTTACTTGATGCTCAAGGCACTGCGTTTTTTTGGATGGCCATTGTTGGCTGGCGTGCTGATCGCGATGCTGATTATCCAGCGTTATCCCCAGTGGGTGGGCCTGCCCACACTGGATGTGAACCTGCAACAGGCGCCGCAGACCAACACAGTGGTGCAAGGGCCGGTGACCTATGCCGATGCCGTGGTCATCGCCGCTCCGGCGGTGGTCAACCTGTACACCACCAAGGTCATCAACAAGCCCGCGCATCCGTTGTTTGAAGACCCGCAATTTCGCCGCTACTTCGGTGACAACGGCCCCAAGCAGCGCCGCATGGAATCCAGCCTCGGCTCCGGCGTGATCATGAGCCCCGAGGGCTACATCCTCACCAACAACCATGTGACCACGGGCGCCGACCAGATCGTGGTGGCCCTGCGTGACGGCCGCGAAACCCTGGCCCGCGTGGTGGGCAGCGACCCGGAAACTGATCTTGCGGTACTCAAAATTGATCTGAAGAACCTGCCGGCCATCACCCTCGGCCGCTCCGACGGTTTGCGCGTGGGCGATGTGGCGCTGGCCATCGGCAACCCTTTCGGGGTGGGGCAAACGGTGACCATGGGCATCATCAGCGCCACCGGGCGTAACCAGTTGGGCCTTAACAGCTACGAAGATTTCATCCAGACCGACGCGGCGATCAACCCCGGCAACTCGGGCGGTGCGCTGGTGGACGCCAATGGCAACCTGACTGGCATCAACACCGCGATTTTTTCCAAGTCCGGCGGCTCACAGGGCATTGGGTTTGCGATCCCGGTGAAGCTGGCGATGGAAGTGATGAAGTCGATCATCGAGCACGGCCAGGTGATTCGCGGCTGGCTGGGCATTGAAGTACAGCCCTTGACCAAGGAACTGGCCGAGTCATTTGGCCTGACCGGGCGTCCAGGCATCGTGGTAGCGGGGATCTTCCGCGACGGCCCGGCGCAGAAAGCCGGCCTGCAACTGGGCGATGTGATCCTCAGCATCGACGGCGCCCCGGCGGGTGATGGCCGCAAGTCGATGAACCAGGTGGCGCGGATCAAGCCGACCGACAAGGTGGCGATCCTGGTGATGCGCAACGGCAAGGAGATCAAACTGTCGGCGGAAATCGGCCTGCGCCCACCACCGGCGACCGCGCCAGTCAAAGAAGAGCAATAACCGTCACGACCCAAGCGCCCGTTCGAGGGCGCTTGCAAGGCTACATTTCTTAGCGATTCATTCTCATTAGGCATGTTATATTGTTTCAATATCGCTATTGGAACGCTCTATCATGCCGTCTCGAAAGTTTGTGCCCTTGGCCGGCCTGGCCCTGGGTTTGCTGCTCGACCCTGCCTACGCCGAAGAAAACACCCTGGAACTGGACACCATCAGCGTCACTTCCGACGCCTATGAATCCGCCACCGGCCCGGTCGACGGCTACCGCGCCACCCGCTCCGCCAGTGCGACCAAGACCGACACGGCCTTGCGCGACATCCCGCAATCGATCAGCGTGATTCCGGCCACGGTACTCAAAGACCTGGGCAGTACCAGCGTGGAGCGCGCCCTGGAATTCGCTGGCGGCGTATCCAAGCAAAACAACTTCGGCGGCCTGACTCTCTACGAATACAGCGTGCGCGGCTTCACCACGTCCGAGTTCTACCAGGATGGTTTCAGCGCCAACCGTGGTTACCCCAGTACCCCGGACGCGGCGAATATCGAGCGCATTGAAGTGCTCAAGGGCCCCGCCGCCAGCCTGTATGGGCGTGGCGATCCCGGCGGCACGGTAAATATCGTCACCAAGAAACCTCAGCCCGAGGCCTTCACCACGCTGCAAACCAGCGCCGGCAGTTGGGACCGCTACCGCACGGCGCTGGATGTGAATACGCCGCTGGACAGCGAGGGGCGCGTGCTGACGCGAGTGAACCTGGCCGTTGAAGACAACCACAGCTTTCGCGATCACGTCGACGCCAAGCGTGTGTTTGTTGCGCCCTCCTTCAGCTGGCAACTGGACCCGGACACCACCCTGCTGGTGGAAAGTGAGTTCGTGCGCCACAGTTCCACCTTCGACCGAGGCATCGTCGCCAATACCGGCATGTCCCATTCCACCTTCCTCGGCGAGCCCAACGACGGCAATATCCGCAACCACAACAACCGCATTCAGGCGGCGTTGGAACACCACCTCAACGACGCCTGGAAACTGCGCCTGGCCAGCCATTACAAGCAAGGCAGCCTGTGGGGCGATGCTTCGGAAAACCGAGCGTTGAACGCAGACGGCCACAGCGTCAATCGCCGCTACCGTGAACGCTCCACCGGTTGGCATGACAGCATCACCCAGCTGGAACTGCGCGGTGTGTTCGATATCGGCAGTTGGCAACATGAACTGTTGATCGGCACCGAATACGAGGATTACCGCAAGAAAGAGCGCGTGACGGCGATCGGCGGCGACTATCCCATCGACATCTACAAGCCGGTGTACGGCCAGCCCAAACCCAACGGCGAACGCTCCGGCACCGACTTCTTCGAACAGACCAAAAGCCACGCACTGAACCTGCAAGACCAGATCATCTTCACCGACCGCCTGCGAGGCATGATCGGTGCGCGTTTCGAACACTTCGAACAAAGCACCGACGACTTCACCCGCAACCACGCCAAGGGCCGCCAAACCCACGACGCCTTCACTCAACGCGCCGGCCTGCTCTACCAGCTCATGCCCGAAGTCGGCGTGTTTGCCAACGCCTCCACGTCGTTCAAGCCCAATAGCGGCTTGGATGCAGGTGGCAAGTCCTTCAAGCCCGAAGAAGGCGTGGGTTATGAGGTGGGGGTCAAGAGCGAGCTGTTTGATGACCGCCTCAGCGCTACCCTGGCGGCCTTTCATATCGAAAAGGAAAACGTGCTGACCCTGGACCCGGCGACCAACCTCAACCGCGCAATGGGCAAGGCCCGCAGCCAGGGGTTCGACCTGCAAGTAACCGGGCAAGTGACCGACGCAGTCCGCGTGATCGGCGCCTTGGCCTACATCGACGCCGAAGTGACCAAGGGCGACAAAACCATTCCTACGGGCAGCCGCATTCTGGGCGTGGCCAAGCGCAGCGGCAGTGTGTTGGGCGTGTACGAATTCCAGGACGGCGCGTTGCGTGGCTCAGACCTGGGCGCAGCGTTCACCTACGTAGGTGACCGCTCAGGCGAAGCCGGCACGGGTTTCGAACTGCCCGCCTACCACACCGTGGATTTGCTGGCCCATTACAAGGCTACGCAGAACGTGACGGTGGGGCTGAACCTCAACAACCTGTTCAATGAAAAGTACTACGAGCGGTCCTACAGCAACTATTGGGTCAACCCGGGTGAGCCGCGAAACTTCACGGTTAGCCTGACCCTCAACCTCTGACAAACATAGGGCTAAATGTGGGAGGGGGCTTGCCCCATCCCACATTTTGATCTTAATCCGGCCCGGGTTACAGCGTCGTCGGCGCTCGTTCGCACAGGGTATTAAGGGCCGCCGCCCACTGCGGCTCGTCATTCAGGCAAGGCACCAACACCAACTCCTCGCCCCCCGCTTCACGAAATTGCTCGCGACCGCGATCGCCAATTTCCTCCAACGTTTCAATACAGTCGGCGACGAACGCCGGGCACATCACCAGCAACTTCTTCACGCCTTGCTGGGCCAATGCCTCAAGGCGTGCCTCGGTGTAGGGTTCGATCCACTTGGCCCGGCCCAGGCGGGACTGGAACGCCACCGACCATTTGCCCTCCGGCAAACCCAGCCGCTCGGCCACATCCCGCGCCACGCTGAAGCACTGCGCGCGGTAACAGGTGGCAAGCACTTCAGGGGATGCGTTCTTGCAGCAGTCGGCATCCTTGAAGCAGTGCTGGCCCGTGGGGTCGAGCTTGGTCAGATGACGCTCAGGCAAGCCATGGAAACTTAGCAGCAAGTGATCGTAATCCTGCTCCACATAAGCGCGCACACTCGCCGCCAGCGCATCGAGGTACTCAGGCTGATCGTAGAACGGTTGCAGGATCGAAAACTGCACATTCAGTTGCTTGTCGCGCACCACTCGCTTGGCTTCCTCTATCACCGTGGTGACGGTGCTGTCGGCAAACTGCGGGTACAACGGCGCCAGTGTGATTTTTTGAATACCCTGGGCGGCCAGGCGCGTCAGGACCGTTTCCAGGGACGGCTCGCCGTAACGCATCGCCAATTCCACCGGGCCCTGGGTCCACTGCGCGGTCATCTGCTGCTGCAGGCGGCGGCTCAGCACCACCAACGGCGAACCCTCATCCCACCAGATCGACGCATAGGCATGGGCCGATTGCTCGGGGCGCTTGATCAGGATCAGCGATACCAGCAAGCGCCGCACCGGCCACGGCAAGTCGATCACATAAGGGTCCATCAGGAACTGATTGAGGTAGCTACGCACATCGGCCACCGAAGTGGACTTTGGCGAACCCAGGTTGACCAGTAACAACGCGTGATCGGTCATGCAACATCCTATCTTTAGAGGCGGCTGGACAAGTCGTCCAGAGCCGCACGCAACTCAGTGAACTGGAAAGTGAAACCTGCGGCCTGCAGCCGTTCAGGCAAAGCCTTTTGCCCGCCCAGCAACAAGCCGGACAACTCACCCAGGCCAACCTTCAACGCAAATGCCGGCATCGGCATGAACGCCGGGCGGTGCAGCACCTGGCCCAGGGTCTTGGCAAATTCGCGGTTGCGCACCGGGTGTGGCGCGCAGGCATTATAAGGACCGCTGGCGTCTTGCTTGTGCAGAAGAAAATCAATCAGGGCGATTTGATCCTTGATATGCACCCAGGGCATCCACTGCCGTCCATTGCCAATCGGCCCACCCAGCGCCAGTTTGAAAGGCAGCAGCAGGCGCGACAAAAAGCCGCCCTCGGCAGACAGCACCAACCCCGTACGCACCAGCACCACGCGAATGCCCAAGGCTTCGGCACGCTGGGCGGTTTCCTCCCAGGCGATACACAACTGGCTGGGGAAATCGTCCAGCACCGGGCCGCTGGCTTCGGTCAGTTCGCGCTCGCCGCCGTCGCCGTACCAACCCACCGCAGAACCGGAGATCAGCACCGCCGGTTTTTGCTCCAGGCTTTCCATCCAGGCCAGCAAGGTTTCGGTGAGGTGAATGCGACTGTTCCACAGCAATGCCTTGCGCTTGTGGGTCCAAGGCCGGTCGGCGATAGGCGCGCCTGCCAGGTTGACCACCGCGTCCACCGTGCCAATCACCTCTTGTAGGCGAGCCACTCCGAGCACCTGCGCACCGCACACCCGGGCGACCGTTTCCGGTTGCCGGCTCCACACCGTCAGGTGATGGCCTTGCGCGAGCCAGTGCTTGCAGAGTTGACGCCCGATCAAGCCGGTACCGCCGGTCAGCAAAATATGCATGGGACTCTCCTCATGTAACGTTCGCCGCCGCTCACTGGTCTATTTTATAAGCAGGGATCAATTTGATAATTGAGCGTGACGGGGGTTCAAGCCTTAGCTTAACCATAGGTCACGCCACACAATCAGGCACGCCAAAACTTATACCAAAAAACAATATTGTACAGCTATTGGTGTCGGCGTAGTCTGTACCCAACGGTAAAACGAGGCCTCCCATGACTGTTCCCATCGCGATCATTGGTACCGGCATCGCCGGTCTCTCCGCCGCCCGAGCGTTACAAGACGCTGGGCATGCAGTGCAACTCTTCGATAAAAGCCGCGGCAGCGGTGGCCGCATGTCCAGCAAGCGCAGCGACGCCGGCGCGCTGGATATGGGCGCGCAATACTTCACCGCTCGCGACCGGCGCTTCGTCAACGAAGTGCAGCGCTGGCAAAGCAACGGCTGGGCCGAGCAGTGGAAGCCCCAGCTGTATAACTTCAAGTCCGGGCAACTGACGCCTTCCCCTGATGAGCAGATCCGCTGGGTGGGCACGCCGCGCATGAGCGCCATCACCCGCGCCCTGCTCGACGACTTGCCGGTGGAGTTTGGTTGCCGCATCACCGAGGTGTTCCAGGGCACACAGCACTGGAACCTGCTCGACGCGGACGGCGGCAATCACGGCCCTTTCAGTCACGTGATCATTGCCACGCCGGCGCCCCAAGCCACCGCCCTGCTGGCCGCCGCGCCCAAGCTGGCGAGCGCCGCCGCCGGGGTGAAAATGGACCCGACCTGGGCCATCGCCCTGGCGTTCGACAAGCCCCTGGATACGCCGATGGAGGGCTGCTTCGTGCAAGACAGCCCCCTCGACTGGCTGGCGCGCAACCGCAGCAAGCCAGGGCGCGATACCACCCTCGACACCTGGGTGCTGCACGCCACCAGCGCCTGGAGCAAGGCCCACCTGGACCTGCCCAAGGAAGCGGTGATCGAACACCTGCACGGCGCCTTTGCCGAATTGCTGCACAGCGCCATGCCCGCGCCGTCGTTCAGCCTGGCGCATCGCTGGCTCTACGCACGTCCATCCAGCAGCCATGAGTTCGGGGTGCTGGCCGACGCCGACCTGGGCTTGTTCGTCTGCGGCGACTGGTGCCTCTCCGGCCGTGTGGAAGGTGCCTGGTTGAGTGGCCAGGAAGCGGCGCGACGCTTGATCGAGCACCTGCAATGAACCGCATCAACCCCGCCAAACTGCTGCTGTCAAAATGGACGGCAGCTCATCCCCGCCACAAGGAAAAACACTTCCTGGTCACCGAGTTGTTCCGTGACGACGAGGGCACGGTGCTGGACATCGAACTGCAGGCCATCCTCACCCGGCGCGCCGAACGCCTGCCGTGGCAAACCCTGAAAAACGCTGAGGACTGGAAAATCGGCTGGAAATAACGCGGCGGCACAAACCTGTACAAATTATTTGACTTGTACAACATCGAGCCTATGATGAGATTTAGTTGTACAAGATTTGTAGCTTGTACAGGATTCTTGCAGAGGTTTGCTTATGTCCAGCCGTGTGAAACCGAAGATCGCCATCAGCGCCTGCCTTCTGGGTGAGAACGTGCGCTTCAATGGCGGTCATAAACAGTCCCTGCTATGCAGCCAGACCCTCAGTGACTATTTCGATTTCGTCCCGTTGTGCCCTGAAGTTGCCATCGGCCTGGGCATTCCTCGGCAAGCGATCCGCCTGGTCGGGGACCCTAACCAACCGCAGGCCGTGGGCAGCGTAAACCCTGCGCTCAATGTCACTCAGCCACTGGACGATTACGGCCAGCAAATGGCCCGGGAACATACCGACCTGTGCGGCTACATCTTCATGCAAAAGTCACCGTCCTGCGGCCTGGAGCGGGTCAAGGTGTACCGCGACAACGGCACGCCCGTCGACGGTGGCGGACGCGGTATTTACGCCCAGGCGTTTTGTGCCCGCCACCCCAACCTGCCGGTGGAAGAAGACGGTCGCCTGAACGACCCGGTGCTGCGGGAAAACTTCCTCACCCGCGTATTCGTGTACGCCAGTTGGCAGCAACTGTTGGCCGACGGCCTTACCCGTCACCGCTTGCTGACGTTTCACTCGCGCTACAAGTACCTGCTGATGGCCCACAGCCCGGCGCATTACAAAAGCCTGGGCCATTTGCTCGGCAGCATGGGCAAGGGCATTGACCTGCAAGCTTTGGCCGACGGCTATTTCAGCGAACTGATGGCGGGCCTGAAAAAATGCGCGACTCGCGGTACCCATACCAATGTGCTGCAACACATCAGTGGCTATCTCAAGCAAGCCATCAGTGCCGATGACAAACAGGAAATGCAGACCGTCATCGGCCAATACCGCCACGGCATCGTGCCACTAGTGGTACCGCTGACCCTGCTCAAACACCACTTTCGCCAACACCCGGACCGCTACATCGCGCAGCAGGCTTACCTGCAACCGCACCCGGAAAACCTCAGCCTGCGTAACGCGATCTAACCCATGAAACCTGCCCTGCTCGACGAACCCGGCGAAGACCTCGCCCTGGCCCTGGAAAACGGCTGGCTGCCGATCCGCGAGGTGGCGCGCCAGACCGGCGTGAATGCGGTGACGCTGCGCGCGTGGGAGCGCCGCTACGGCCTCATCGTGCCCCAGCGCACGCCCAAAGGGCATCGGTTGTTCAGCGCCGAACATGTGCAACGCATCCAGGCCATCCTCACCTGGCTCAATCGCGGCGTGCCGGTCAGCCAGGTCAAAGGGCTGATCGACTCCGCACAAGGCAGCCCGGAGCCGATGGAAAACGAGTGGCAGAGCCTGCGCCAGCATTTGGTGAGTGCCATCAGTGAACTGGCCGAGCGTCGGGTCGATGACGCGTTCAACCAGGCCATGGCGCTCTACCCGCCACGCACCTTGTGCGAGCAATTGATGCTACCGCTGCTCAACGAGCTGGAACAACGCTGGCAGGGCCAGTTCGGCGCGCAGATGGAGCGGGTGTTCTTCCTGTCCTGGTTGCGCAGCAAGTTCGGCGCACGGATCTATCACAACAATCGTCAACTCCACGGCGCGCCCCTGTTGCTGGTCAATCATTCCGACCTGCCCCTGGAACCCCACCTGTGGCTCAGCGCCTGGCTGGCCAGCAGTGCCGATTGCCCGGTGGAAGTATTCGATTGGCCGCTGCCGGTGGGCGAACTGGCCCTGGCGGTGGAACACCTGCAACCCCGTGCGGTGCTGCTGTATTCGAGCAAGGCGTTGCAAGTGCCGGCACTCAGCAAACTGCTGGGGGGCATCCATTGCCCAACCGTGATTGCCGGACCAACGGTGTGCATCCACCACGCCGAGTTGGGCGTATTAACCCAGGACATCCCTGAGTTGTTCGTGGCCGAGGACCTGTTGGCGGCCCATCAATTATTGATCCAGCGTGGAATTGTCTAAATGCATCTGATCTGGCTGCGCACCGACTTGCGCCTGCACGACAACACTGCCCTGGCGGCCGCGTGCCAGCGCGGCCCCGTCGCGGCTGTTTACCTGATCACGCCCGAGCAATGGCAGGCGCATGATGACGCGCCGTGCAAAGTCGATTTCTGGCTGCGCAACTTGCAGCACCTGAGCCAGGTACTGGGCAACCTCAACATCCCGCTGTTAATCCGCCACGCCGCGACCTGGGACCAGGCGCCGACGGTACTGAGCCAACTGTGCCGCGAGCTGTCGGTGGAGTCGGTACACGTCAACGAGGAATATGGCGTTCACGAGAGCCGCCGCGACAGCGCCGTGGCCCAGGCCCTGGAAGCTGACGGCGTGACCTTCCACAGCTACCTGGACCAACTGTTTTTCCAGCCGGGTAGTGTGCTGACCAAGACCGGCACCTACTTCCAGGTGTTCAGCCAGTTCCGCAAGGTCTGCTACAGCCGCCTGCACAGCGCCCTGCCCCGCGTGGTGCCGACGCCAAAGGCCCAGGCCGAGCCTAGCGTGAAAAGCGACCCTGTGCCGACGGCAGTCGAAGGGTTCCAGACACCCAGCGAAACCTTGCGTGCCCTCTGGCCCGCTGGCGAAGACGAGGCGCGCCGTCGCCTCGATGCCTTCGCCGATCAGCAGATCAGCTATTACAAGGATGAACGCGACTTCCCGGCCAAGCCCGGCACCAGTCAGCTTTCTGCCTACCTGGCCGCCGGTGTGGTTTCGCCGCGCCAGTGCTTGCACGCCGCGCTGCAAACCAACCAGGGCGAGTTCGAAAGCGGCGACATCGGCGCCATCACCTGGATCAACGAGCTGCTGTGGCGCGAGTTCTACAAGCACATCCTGGTCGGCTACCCACGGGTTTCCCGCCACCGCGCGTTTCGCCCGGAAACCGAAGCGCTGGCCTGGCGCAAGGCGCCCGAAGACCTGGCCGCCTGGCAACAGGGGCGTACCGGCTTGCCGATCATCGACGCGGCCATGCGCCAATTGCTGGAAACCGGCTGGATGCACAACCGCCTGCGCATGGTGGTGGCGATGTTCCTGACCAAAAACCTGCTGATCGACTGGCGCGAAGGCGAGCGCTTCTTTATGCGCCACCTGATCGACGGTGATCTGGCGGCCAACAACGGCGGCTGGCAATGGAGTTCGTCCACCGGCACCGACTCGGCGCCGTATTTCCGGATATTCAGCCCGCTGAGCCAATCGGAAAAATTCGACGGTGACGGCGTGTTCATCAAACGCTGGCTCCCGGAACTGGCCGCGCTGAATAAAAAACAAGTGCACAACCCCGAAGCGGCTGGGGGCCTGTTCGGCGTGGCGGATTACCCGCGTGCCATCGTCGATTTGAAACAGTCTCGCGAGCGCGCCTTGGCCGCATTTCGCCGGCTGCCTTCGCGTCAGGAGATGGCCGAACATGAGTGACTTCCTGCACCAGTTTGCCCACACCTTCGCCACGCTGGACAAGCACAACCTGCACCTGCTCGGCCGCCTGTACAGCGAGGACATCGCCTTTGCCGACCCCCTGCATGAAGTACAGGGCCTGCCAACGTTGCGGCGTTACTTTGCCGACTTGTACAGCAACGTCAGCGAGCTGCATTTTGACTTCCACGGTTTCGATACCGTGGCCGAAGGCGAGGGCTACCTGCGCTGGACTATGCGTTTTCGTCACCCACGCCTGGCCGGCGGCCAGGTGATCGAGGTGCCAGGCTGTTCCCATTTGATGTGGCACGACAAGGTTTACCGCCATCGCGACTATTTCGATGCCGGCGCCCTGCTCTATGAACATGTCCCCCTACTGGGTCGCGTTATTCGTTGGCTGAAAAGGAGAATGGGATGAGCCTTACACCGCCCCGTCGTTATTGGCTGACCGGCGCCAGCAGTGGTATCGGTGCGGCGCTGGCCGTGGAGTTGCTCGACAGCGGCGCCCACGTGGCCCTGAGTTCCCGCACCCAAGGCCCGCTGGATGCCCTCGCCCTTCGATATCCAGGCCAGGTTCTGGTGGTGGCCGGCGACCTGACCAACAGCCAGACCGTGCGCGAGATCGGCGAGCGTATCAGCGAGGTCTGGGGTTCGCTGGACACGGTGATCCTCAACGCCGGCACCTGTGAATACGTCGACGCCCGGCAATTTGACGCCTCGATCATCGAGCACGTGGTGCGTACCAACCTGCTGGCCAGCAGTTATTGCATCGAGGCCGCGCTGCCACTGTTGCGCGCAGGGCGCACCCCGCACCTGGTGGGCGTGGCCAGTGCCGTGACCTACCTGCCCATGCCCCGCGCCGAAGCCTACGGCGCGTCCAAGGCCGGCCTGCGTTACTTGTTCGAATCCCTGCGTATCGGCCTGTCGCCGGAAAACATCGATGTCACGGTGATCAGCCCAGGCTTCGTCGACACGCCGCTGACCGAGCGCAATGATTTCCCGATGCCCCTGAGCTGGCCGGCGGACAAAGCCGCGAAACACATCTTCGCCAAGCTGGAAAAACGCCCGCTGGAAATCGCCTTTCCGGCCCTGTTCATTGCCACCTTGTGGCCACTGTCGAAGCTGCCCAACCGCGCGCAACTGATCATCGGCAAACGCATGCTGCGCAGCCCGCCACCGAAGAAGGACGACCTGTGAAGATCGCCATTATCGGCAGCGGCATCGCCGGGCTGACCAGCGCCTACCTGCTCAGCCGTCGCCACGACATTACGCTGTTCGAGGCCAATGACTGCATTGGCGGGCATACACACACGGCCAACGTGACGGTCGACGGCAAAAGCTATGCGGTGGACACGGGCTTCATTGTGTTCAACGACTGGACCTACCCCAACTTCATCCGTCTGCTGGAGCAGATCGGGGTCAGGTTCAAACCCACCGAGATGAGTTTTTCGGTGTACGACCAAAGCACAGGCTTTGAGTACAACGGCAACAACCTCAACAGCCTGTTTGCCCAGCGCCGCAATATTCTGTCGCCGGGGTTCTGGGGCATGTTGCGCGATATCCTGCGCTTCAATCGCCAGGCGCCCCTGGACTTGCAAGAGCAGCGCATCAGCGCCGACATGACCCTGGGCGATTACCTCATCGCCGGCGGTTATGGCCCCAGGTTTATCCGGCATTACATCGTGCCGATGGGTGCGGCCATCTGGTCGATGTCCCTGGCCGATATGCTCAAGTTTCCGCTGCAGTTTTTTGTGCGCTTCTTCAAGAACCACGGCTTGCTCTCGGTGAGCAACCGCCCGCAATGGTGCGTGATCGAGGGCGGCTCCAGCTGTTATATCGAGCCGCTGACCCGCAGCTTTCGCGAACAGATACGGCTCAACAGCCCTGTGCATAAGGTGCAACGCAGCGACGAGGGTGTGGTTATCCACAGCCCGTCCGGCAGCGAAACCTTCGACCGCGTGGTGTTCGCCTGCCACAGCGATCAGGCCCTGGCCTTGCTCGATGACCCCAGCCAGGCCGAACAGCAGATCCTCGGTGCCCTGCCCTACGCCGACAACGACGTGGTGCTGCACACCGATACACGCCTGCTGCCCGACCGCAAACTGGCCTGGGCCAGCTGGAACTATCGGCTGACGGGCAACGTGCAACAACAGGCCGCCGTCACCTATGACATGAACATCCTGCAAGGCATCGACAGCGCCACTACCTTTTGCGTCAGCCTCAACCAGACGCCGATGATCAACCCGCTGAAGATACTGGCGCGCTACACCTACGCCCATCCGCAATACAGCCTGGGCGCAGTCGCCGCACAGGCACGCTGGGAAGAATTGAACGGCGTGCGCAATACCTTTTACTGCGGGGCCTACTGGGCCAACGGCTTTCACGAAGATGGCGTGGTCAGCGCTCTGCGCGTGGCCCAGGCGTTTGGGGAAACCCTGTGAACAGCGCCTTGTACAGCGGCTGGATCGCCCATCGCCGGTTTACGCCCAAGGCCCACGCCTTTCGTTACCGCATCGGCCTGTTGTACCTGGACCTCAGTGAAGAGGATGAAGTACTGGGGCTCTCGCCGCTGGCCGGCACGGGTCGCCTGGCGCCTTTCGGTTTCCGCCAGCAGGATTACCTGCGTGAATTCACGCGCCACGGCATGAGCCTGAGCGATGCCGTGCGCCAGGAAGTCGGCAAGGCCCTGGGGCAAACACCCCAGGGCGCTATCTGCCTGCTGACCCAGGCCCGCAGTTGGGGCCTGGCTTTTAACCCGGTGAGTTTCTTCTACTGCTTCGAGGCTGATGGGCAACTGGCCGCGATCCTGTGTGAAGTGACCAACACCCCATGGCGCGAGCGCTATCACTACGTGCTGCCCGCCCAGGCACTGGGCGCCGATGAGCACCAGCATTTCGCCGTGGCCAAGGCCTTCCATGTGTCGCCGTTTTTGCCTCGCGAGCTGGAATACCGCATGAGTTTCAGCCAGCCCGCCGCCAGGCTCGGCGTGCATATGGCCGATTGGCAGGGCACGCAAAAAGTCTTCGACGCCACCTTGAGCCTGGAAAAACAGGCACTGAGCCGCGCCAGCCTGCATCGCTATTTGTGGCGCTTTCCCTGGATGACCGCCAAGACCGGCCTTGCGATCTACTGGCAAGCCTTGCGCCTGCTGCTCAAACGCACTCCGATTTTTTCCCACCAGGCCGCCGATGGCGCCTCTCGCACCGCAGTCGGGTATACCAAGGATCGCCACCATGAAATCCCCTAGCTTATCGGTCAAGGCTAACCGCCTGAACGTCAACGGCATGACCGCTGCGCTATTGCGCAAAGGCGTGTTGCGCCAGCTCAGCCAATTGCGCCATGGCCAGTTGGTCATCATCGAGGATGGCGAGCGGCAAGTCTTCGGCGCACGGGAAGCGCACCTGCTGGGCGAGATCCAGATTCTCGACGCGGCGGTATGGGGGCTGGTGGCGGCCAATGGCTCGATCGGCGCCGGCGAAGCGTTTATCCATGGTTATTGGACCAGCCCCGACCTCACCGCCGTGGTGCGGGTGATGGTCAGCAACCTGGAGGTGCTCGACGCCATGGAAGGCGGCCTGGCACGCCTGGCCCGACCGTTCACTCAGGGCCTGCACTGGCTCAACCGCAACACACGCAAAGGCTCGCAAAAAAACATCGCCGCCCATTACGACCTGGGCAACGACCTGTTCGAAGAATTTCTCGACCCCACGATGATGTACTCGGCGGCGCAGTTCCTGACCCCCGATGACACCCTGGAACAGGCACAACTGAACAAATTAGCGCGCATCTGCCAGAAACTGGCGCTCAAGCCCAGCGACCATCTGCTGGAAATCGGTACCGGCTGGGGCAGCATGGCGCTGTATGCGGCGCAGCATTACGGCTGTCGGGTCACCACCACGACCCTGTCCAAGGAACAGTTCGCCTACACCGCGCAGCGTATCCAGGCGGCGGGCCTGCAAGATCGTGTGGCCGTGCTGCTGAGCGATTACCGCGACCTCACCGGTGAGTACGACAAGCTGGTGTCGATCGAAATGATTGAAGCGGTGGGCCATCGTTTCCTACCCACCTATTTCAAACAATGCGCCCAGTTGCTCAAGCCCGACGGCCTGATGCTGCTGCAAGCCATCACTATTCGTGAACAACGCTTTGAACAGGCCAAGCGCAGCGTCGACTTTATCCAGCGCTACATCTTCCCCGGCGGCGCGCTGCCCTGTGTGCAAAACATGCTGCAGATCGTCAGCCGCGACACCGACATGAACCTGCTGCACATGGAAGACTTCGGTCTGCACTACGCCCGCACCCTGCGCCTGTGGCATGAAAACTTTCGCCGCGCCCATGGCCGTCTTGCGGAACTCGGTTATGACGAATACTTCCTGCGCCTGTGGGAGTTTTACCTGTGCTACTGCGAAGGCGGCTTTATGGAGCGCACCATCGGCACCGCGCAGTTGCTGCTGGCCAAACCGGCGGCCATCAATCCGCCGCTGCTCGGGCGTTTCAGTGCTTAAATCCCTGGCCAATGCCGTGCTGTTTCAGTGCGGCTGGTTTGCCTGCGTGCTCGGCGGCGATAGCCGTTGGCTGCTGATCGGCATCGCGGCGCTGGGCGCGCACCTGCTGTGGATAAGTTCCTGGGCCAGGGAGGGGCAAGTGATTCTGGCCGTGACGGTGCTGGGAACACTGGTCGATACGGCGCTGCGAGGGCTTGGCGTGTTTGAGTTCAATACGCCGGGGCCACTGATTCCGCTGTGGCTGATACTGTTGTGGGCGTTGCTGGCCACCACCTTGCGCCATTGCCTGGCCTGGAGCGCACGGCCCTGGTGGCTGGCCAGCCTGCTTGGCGCGGTGGGCGGGCCGTTGTCTTATTACGCCGGCAGTCAATTGGCAGGTGTGAGTTTTGCGTACGGCACCACCCCAACACTGATCGGCCTGGCGCTGTTATGGGCCATGCTCTTTCCGCTGTTACACGGGGTTGCGCAGAGGCTGGAACACTGACGCCCGTCAGAGCATTCATACGCATCTGACGCACTTGCCTTACACTGCGCGCCTATGACCAACATCCCTCACATTCAAATCACCGAACCCGTCACGTGCTCGACGTGCGCGGCTTGTTGCTGCCAGCTGGAAGTCATGCTGATCACCGACACCGGCGTGCCACAACGCTTTATCGATACCGACGATTGGGGGGGTGAGGTGATGCTGCGCCTGGACGACGGCTGGTGCGCAGCGCTGGACCGCGACACGATGATGTGCACGATCTATGAGCTTCGGCCGTTGATTTGCCGGGAGTTCGAGATGGGGGCGCCGGAATGCCTTGAAGAGCGTGAAGGCATTACCACGGCCTACCGCTGATTCTGTAGGAGCGAGCTTGCTCGCGAAAAACCTGAGAACGCCGCGTTAAACCTGATTCGCTGCGTTATCGTTGAGGTTCTTCGCGAGCAAGCTCGCTCCTACAGTGCATTACAGCGGCATGGTGTAGTGCAGCGAGTAGCTCTCTACCCCATCGTTATTGCTGCTGATGCCGGCATTGGAATAGTGCGTGGCACGAATGCCCACTTCATGCCCGCCGTTGAACCGCAGGCCAAAACCCAGGCGGTCTTCGAACTGGAAGGACTGGCCGATGTTGTTGTCTTCCAGCCGAGTGCGAGAGAACAACGCCACGCCGATACCGGCTTCGATGTAGGGCTTGACCGACTCGCCGGCAAACTCATACACAAACACCGGCGAGAACGACAGGCTGCTGGCGCCCGCACGGTCATCCCCTTCCCAATAGGTATAGGCGCCGCTCCAGTAGCCGGTCAGTCGGCCGACATTGCTCTGCATCCAGCTTTTGTCCCAATCAGAGGTCAGGCCCAGGCGGTAGGTCAGCGTCGAATCGCTGGTGCTACCCAAGCCGAACTCCAGGCCGGCGGCCTGGGCTGAAACAGAGTGTCCCAACATAGCGGCCGCAATCGCAGCCAAACAGAACAAGCGCTTCATGTGAAACGTCCTTTGCAAACGGAATAATTTGGGTTGTGTACAGGCTAACGGGCTATAGAAGCCGACGCATAGCCAGAAGTTCAGCTTTTTTCAGGCTGATTTCACGAAATTTTCACGAGCCAAAGCTTCGCACAACTCCAGGATGTTTCCAAAGTGTCGGTAGGATATTTCCTAGGTGACACAGATCGCCGCTGGTCCAGAACTGTGCAGGTTCAGGTTCGCCAACGGCCAGCAGGTCGCGCTCACCCAGCAAGCGCTTGAGCTGGCGCGCCACGGCGGCGCCGGTATCAATGAGGATGATGCTGGGGGGCAGCATCTGCGCCAGGAGTGGCTTGAGGAAGGGATAATGAGTGCAACCCAGGATGATGGTGTCGCAACCGGCGCTAAGCAGCGGCTCAATATAGCCTTGCAGCAGGGTGTGCAGGGCGGGGCTGTTAAGGTCGCCGGCTTCAATCAGCTCCACCAGGCCCGGGCACGGCTGGGTAATCACCCGCACATCGGTGGCAAAACGGTCGAGCAAGGCGGCGAACTTGGCGCTTTGCAGTGTGCCCGTAGTGGCGAGCACACCCACCACACCACTGCGCGTGGCCGCGGCAGCAGGTTTGACCGCAGGCTCCATGCCTACCAGCGGCCAGTCGGGGTAGTCCTGGCGCAAATCGGCCACCGCGGCGACCGTCGCCGTGTTGCAGGCAATCACAAAGGCCTTGGCGCCCCGCTCGCGGAAAAACTCAGCGACCGAGCGAGAACGTTCAAGAATGAACGCCGGCGTTTTCTCGCCATAGGGAATGTGCCCGCAGTCCGCCACGTACAGCAGTGACTCGTGGGGCAACAACTGCTGGATTTCTTCCAGCACCGTCAGGCCGCCGATGCCGGAATCGAACACACCAATAGGCGCGCCCTTAACCATGCTTTGCCCCGCAGACGCTGCAGCCTGGGTCACGCTTGACGCGCAACTCGCGAAAACGCGTGGTCAGCGCATCGATCAACAACAGGCGCCCTACCAACGACTCACCAAAACCGGCCAGCAGCTTCAAGGCTTCCAGCGCTTGCAGGCTGCCAACCACACCGACCAACGGCCCGACAACGCCGGCTTCGCTGCAGGTCAGTTCAGTGTCGCTGCCGTGCCCATACAAACAGTGGTAGCAGGGACTGTCAGCGCGACGGGGGTCGAATACCGACAATTGCCCCTCAAGGCGAATGGCCGCGCCACTGACCAACGGTTTGCCGGCGGCGACGCAGGCTACGTTGACCGCCTCGCGGGTAGAGAAGTTATCGCTGCAATCGAGCACCAGGTCCACTGCGTTGACCGCAGCGGCCAGCGAGTCGGCATCCAGCACAGCACGATGGGCGACCAGGGCGACTTCAGGGTTGATCGCTCTCAGGCGCCCCATGGCCGAATCGACCTTGGTCTGCCCCACGCTGTTAGTGTCATGGATGATCTGGCGTTGCAGGTTGGTCAAATCGACCGTATCGAAATCCGCCAAGTGCAATTCGCCCACCCCAGCAGCGGCCAGGTAAAGCGCCACCGGAGCGCCCAGGCCACCCAGGCCGACGATCAACGCGCGGCTCTGTTTCAGGCGTAATTGGCCATCAATGTCGACATGCTGCAACAGAATCTGCCGGCTATAGCGCAACAGCTCCTGATCGGTCAGCACGGGCGGCGCCCCAAGGTGATGCGTTCGTGACCGCCGAGGTCGATGCGACTGTGTACGCCGTCAAAGCCTTGGTTGAGTAACAAATCGCGCACGACCTGGGCCTGGTCGTAGCCGTGTTCAAGCAACAGCCAGCCTCCGTCGTTCAGGTGGCCGGGAGACTCTTGGATGATCAGGCGCAAGTCGTCCAGGCCATCATGCCCCGCCACCAGCGCACTGGCCGGTTCGAAGCGCACATCGCCGGCCACCAGGTGCGGGTCATTGTCGGCGATATAGGGCGGGTTGCTGATGATCAGGTCGAAGCGCTGGCCTTGCAGGGCGCTGAACCAATGGCTGTTGAGCACCGTAGCGTTAGTGAGGTGCAGGCGTTGACGATTGCGCTCGGCCAGGGCCACGGCCTCCAGCACACGGTCGACCGCCGTGACCTGCCAGGCTGGACGTTCGCTGGCCAAGGCCAAGGCGATGGCGCCGCTACCGGTGCCCAGGTCCAGGACCTGGGCGGGCGTGGCGGGCAGCAATTCCAGGGCAGCTTCCACCAGCAATTCAGTTTCCGGACGAGGGATCAAAGTGTGCGGTGCTACTTCCAGGTCGAGTTTCCAGAAGCCTTGCTGGCCGAGGATATAGGCCACCGGCTCGCCGCTGCGGCGGCGCTGCAGGTAGCCGGAAAAGGTCAGGGCGTCTTCGCTGCTGACGATCTTTTCCGGCCAGGTATGCAGATAGCTGCGCGATTTGCCCAGGGCAGCGGCCAGCAGCAACTCCACGTCCAGGCGCGCCGTCGGCGAGTCGGGCAGGTCAGCGGCGCGCAGCAGGCTGGCGATGATGGTCATTTAGTCACCTATCGCCGCCAGTTGGTCGGCCTGGTATTCGGCGAGCAAAGGCTCGATCACCGCATCCACGCCCCCGGCGAGAATTTCGTCGAGGGAGTACAGGGTGAGGTTGACCCGATGGTCCGTGACGCGGCCCTGGGCAAAGTTGTAGGTACGGATACGCTCGGAGCGGTCGCCGGAGCCCACCAGCAGCTTGCGTTCGCTGGCAATTGCGTTGGCCGCGGCGCTGGTCTGCTGGTCGTTCAACTTGGCCGACAACCAGGACATGGCCCGCGCACGGTTCTTGTGCTGGGAACGTTCTTCCTGGCACTCCACCACAATGCCCGACGGCAAGTGTGTGATACGGATCGCCGAGTCGGTCTTGTTAACGTGCTGGCCACCCGCGCCGGATGAGCGGTAAGTGTCGACACGCAAGTCCGCCGGGTTGATCTCGATGGCTTCCTGTTCGTCCGGCTCAGGCAACACCGCGACGGTGCACGCCGAGGTGTGGATGCGGCCCTGGGATTCCGTCGCAGGCACCCGTTGCACGCGGTGCGCACCGGATTCGAACTTCAGCTTGCCGTAGACGTTGTCGCCTTCAACCCGGGCGATGACTTCTTTATAGCCACCGTGCTCGCCCTCGTTCTCGGAGAGGATCTCCACGCGCCAGCCGCGACGCTCGGCATAGCGCGAATACATGCGGAACAGGTCACCGGAAAAAATCGCCGCCTCGTCGCCACCGGTACCAGCGCGGATTTCGAGGAAAACGTTGCGTCCGTCGTTAGGGTCCTTGGGCAGCAGCATGCGTTGCAGGTCACCCTCAAGCTCAGCGAGTTTTTCCTTGGCTTCGCGGACTTCTTCCACGGCCATTTCGCGCATGTCCGGGTCGCTGTCCTTGAGCAGGGCCTGGGCGCCTTCGAGGTCGGCCTGGACTTTCAGCAGGTGTTTATAAGTGGCCACAATGGGCTCAACTTCGGCGTATTCCTTGGAATAAGCACGGAATTTGGTTTGATCGGAAATGACCTCGCCATCGCCGAGCAAGGCGGTCAGTTCTTCGAAACGGTCCTGGAGCACATCCAGTTTATTGAGCAGTGACGCTTTCATTACGGTTTTTTATCCGAAGAGCTGTCTGACGCGCCCTCACCGAGGGCAAAGAGTTCCTGGGCCATGGCCAGCGCATCGAGGCGGCCTTCGGCGGTAAGCTTTTTCAACTGAACGCTAGGAGCGTGGAGCAGTTTGTTGGTCAGGCCACGGGCCAATTGCATCAGCACTTCCTCGGCGCCGCTGCCGTTGGCCAGCATGCGCTGGGCCTTGAGCAACTCTTCATCACGCAGGCGTTCACCCTGCTGACGATACGCCTTGAGCACATCCACTGCCGCCAGTTCACGCAGGCGCACCATGAAATCTTCGGCGCCGGTGCTGACCATTTCCTCGGCCGCCTGGGCGGCACCCTGACGGCTCTTGAGGTTTTCAGCGACCACTTCATGCAGATCATCGACGCTATAAAGGTAAACGTCGTCCAACTCGCCGACTTCGGGCTCGATATCCCGTGGAACGGCGATATCTACCATGAAGATCGGCTTGTGCTTGCGCAGCTTCAACGCGCTCTCGACCGCGCCCTTGCCCAGAATCGGCAATTGGCTGGCGGTGGAACTGATGACGATATCACTGCGCACCAGTTCAGCGGGAATGTCCGACAGCAGCACCGCATGGGCACCGAACTGCTCGGCCAGAATGCTGGCGCGCTCCAGGGTGCGGTTGGCGACCACGATGCGCTTCACGCCAAGATCGTGCAGGTGACGGGCCACCAGGGTGATGGTTTCACCAGCGCCGATCAGCAGGGCCTGGCTGCGCTGCAAGTCGCTGAAAATCTGCTTGGCCAGGCTCACAGCGGCAAAGGCCACGGACACCGGGTTTTCGCCGATGGCCGTATCGGTACGTACTTGCTTGGCGGAATTAAAGGTGGCCTGGAACAGGCGGCCCAGCAATGGGCCGACGGTGCCGGCCTCACGCGCCACGGCGTAGGCAGACTTCATCTGGCCGAGAATCTGCGGTTCACCCAACACCAGCGAGTCGAGACCGGCCGCCACGCGCATCATGTGACGAACTGCCGCATCCTCCTCATGCACATAAGCGCTGGCACGCAGGTCATCGAGGCTCAAATGGTGATAATCGGCCAGCCAGCGCAGCACCACATCCGCCGAGAGATGTTCCTGCTCTATATAGAGCTCGCTGCGATTGCAGGTCGAAAGGATCGCAGCTTCGCGGCTGTCGGTGAGCCGGCAGAGCTGCTGCAAGGCCTCAACCAACTGCTCTGGCGTAAACGCCACGCGCTCGCGCACGTCTACGGAGGCAGTCTTGTGGTTAATACCGAGTGCGAGGAAGGCCATTCAATATCGCTGATGATGTCGGGAAGCCGACAATTGTCCTACTTCGAAAGATTCAGAACAACCACCGTCGTCTATTGTCCCTATACCTTATGCCTATCAATGCACTTTTGCAGGAGCGAGCTTGCTCGCGAAAATCGTCAACGATAACGCGGCAAGCCGGGCGCCCAGCGGCGCTCTCAGGTTTTTCGCGAGCAAGCTCGCTCCCACAAAGGAAAGGCAAAAGGCAGCAATAGTCGTATTCCGAGTGCCCCGGTTATGTTTGGCCGAAGGCTTGTGTCATGATGATCCGACCGCAGGTTAGTCGTCCTCTTCCTATATGAATAGATCTTCCGCGTTGCTCCTCGCTTTTGTCTTCCTCAGCGGCTGCCAGGCCATGGCACCCGTGTCGCCGGACGCTACGTCGCCGGTGGAAGACAGCACTCCCGCCCCTGAAAAACCCAAGGTTTATTCCTCGTTCAGTGAAGAAACGATCTACAGCCTGCTGACCGCTGAACTGGCCGGCCAGCGCAATCGCTTTGATATTGCGCTGGATAATTACGTGACCCAGGCCATCAACACCCAGGACCCCGGGATTTCCGAGCGAGCGTTTCGCATCGCCGAATACCTGGGCGCCGACCAGGCAGCGCTGGACACCTCGCTGATCTGGGCCAAAAATGCCCCGAATGATCTGGAAGCCCAGCGCGCCGCAGCCGTGCAACTGGCGCGTGCCGGGCGCTATGACGACTCCATGGTTTATATGGAGAAGGTCCTGCAGGGCAAAGGCGACACACATTTTGACTTTCTTGCGCTGTCGGCCGCCGACACCGACCAGGACACGCGCAACGGCCTGATGAAGAGTTTCGATCGCCTGCTGCAAAAGCACCCGAAGAACAGCCAGTTGATTTTCGGCAAGGCCCTGCTGCTGCAACAGGACGATGAAGCCGACGCCGCGCTCAAGCTGCTGGAGCAGAACCCGCCGGAAGAAGGTGAAATCGCGCCCATCCTGTTGCGTGCACGCCTGCTGCAAAGCCTTAACCGCGGCAAGGAAGCGATTCCGCTGCTGGAAAAAAGCATCAAGAAATACCCCGGCGACAAGCGCCTGCTCCTGACCTATGCACGTATGCTGGTTGAGCAGGACCGTATGGAAGACGCCAAAGTGCAGTTCGCCAACCTGGTCCAGCAATACCCGGACGACGACGAACTGCGTTATTCCCTGGCATTGGTGTGCCTGGAAGCCAAAGCCTGGGACGAGGCCAAGGGCTACCTGCAAGAGCTGATCGAACGTGACAGCCACGTGGACTCGGCGCACCTGAACCTGGGCCGCATCGCTGAAGAGCGCAACGACCCGCAGGCGGCCCTGCTTGAATACGCCCAGGTCGGCCCTGGCAATGATTATCTGCCAGCGCAATTGCGCCAGGCCGATATCCTGATGAGCAACGGCCGCACCGACGAAGCGGAAAAACGCCTGGCCGCGGCCCGCGATGCCGAACCGGACTACGCCATCCAGCTGTACCTGATCCAGGCCGAGACCTTATCGGCCAACAAACAGGGCGAACGCGCCTGGAAACTATTGCAACAGGCGTTGCAGCAATACCCCGACGATTTGAACCTGCTGTACACCCGCGCCATGCAGGCGGAAAAACGCAATGACCTGGCGCAGCTGGAAAAAGACCTGCGCCTGATCATCAAGCGCGACCCGGACAACGCCATGGCACTTAACGCCCTGGGCTACACCTTGTCCGACCGCACCACGCGCTACGCCGAAGCCAAGGCGCTGATCGAACAAGCCCATGCGCTCAACCCGGAAGACCCTGCCGTGCTCGACAGTCTGGGCTGGGTGAATTACCGCCTGGGCAACCTCGACGAGGCCGAGCGCTTGCTGCGCCAGGCCCTGGAGCGTTTCCCGGACCAGGAAGTTGCCGCACACCTGGGCGAAGTGCTCTGGGCCAATGGCAAGCAGCGCGAAGCCCGACAAATCTGGGAAAAATTCCTCAAGGAACAACCCGACAGCCCCATCCTGCGCAGCACCATCAAGCGCCTGACCGGATCCGAGACCCTTTAAGCTTATGTTCTTGCGCCACGTTATCGTTTTCAGTTTCATCGCCCTGCTCGCCGGTTGCGCGGGTATCGGCAGCCGTGAATCCGTTGAAGGCCAGGGCAACCCGGTACAATGGAAACAACACAAGGACCAGCTCAGCAGCATTGATGGCTGGCAGATCGAGGGCAAGGTCGGGGTGCGTGCGCCGAAAGACTCTGGCAGCGGCACGCTGTTCTGGCTGCAGCGCCAGGACTATTACGACATTCGCCTCTCGGGCCCCCTGGGCCGTGGCGCGGCCCGCCTGACTGGCCGGCCAGGGCAAGTGAGCCTGGAAGTGGCCAATCAGGGCCGCTACGAGGCAACCTCCCCGGAAGAACTGCTGGAGCAGCAGATTGGCTGGAAGTTGCCCGTCTCGCATCTGGTCTGGTGGGTGCGCGGTCTGCCGGCACCTGACAGCAAGAGCCGTCTGAGCCTCAATGGCGACAGCCGCCTCGCCACCCTCGAGCAGGATGGCTGGCAGGTCGAATATTTGAGCTACGTGGAGCAAAGCGGCTATTGGCTACCCGAACGTATCAAGCTGCATGGCACCGACCTTGATGTCACGCTGGTGATCAAGGACTGGCAACCGCGCAAGCTGGGGCAATAACGTGTCCGTACAAAAATTGACCCTGCCCTCCCCGGCCAAGCTCAACCTGATGCTGCACATCCTTGGCCGCCGTGAAGATGGCTACCACGAGTTGCAGACGCTGTTTCAGTTTCTCGACTACGGCGATGAGCTCACCTTTGCCGTGCGTGACGATGGCGTGGTTCAGTTGCACACCGAATTCGACGGTGTGCCCCACGACAGCAATCTGATTGTGCGGGCGGCCAAAAAACTTCAGGAACAATCCGGCTGCCCACTTGGCATTGATATCTGGATCGACAAAGTCCTGCCCATGGGCGGTGGTATCGGTGGCGGCAGCTCAAATGCCGCGACCACTTTGTTGGGCCTCAATCACTTATGGCAACTGGGCTGGGACCACGATCGCCTTGCTGCGCTGGGCCTCACGCTGGGCGCCGACGTCCCGGTTTTCGTGCGGGGGCACGCCGCATTTGCTGAAGGCGTCGGGGAAAAACTCACCCCTGTAGAGCCCGAAGAACCTTGGTATGTCGTGCTGGTGCCGCAAGTATCTGTAAGTACAGCAGAAATTTTTTCAGATCCGTTGTTGACACGTAACTCTTCTCCCATTAAAGTGCGCCCCGTTCCCAAGGGAAACAGTCGAAATGACTGCTTACCGGTTGTAGCAAGGCGTTATCCAGAGGTACGTAACGCTTTGAATTTGTTAGGTAAATTTACCGAAGCAAAATTAACCGGAACTGGAAGTTGTGTGTTTGGGGGCTTCCCAAGCAAAGCTGAAGCTGATAAAGTCTCGGCCCTTCTTACAGAGACCCTTACAGGGTTTGTAGCAAAAGGAAGCAACGTTTCGATGTTGCATCGCAAGCTGCAAAGTCTGCTCTAAAAGGAACCGAGTGTTAGGCACTCGTTGCAACAGATACAGGGGCGTCGCCAAGCGGTAAGGCAGCAGGTTTTGATCCTGCCATGCGTTGGTTCGAATCCAGCCGCCCCTGCCATTTTCTAATACTCATCCAGGTTACCCTCAGCCTCTAGGTACTGCGCGTGTCCAAGATGATGGTCTTTACGGGGAATGCCAACCCCGATCTGGCTCGACGTGTCGTACGTCAGCTGCATATCCCTCTCGGTGACATCTCTGTCGGTAAATTCTCCGACGGCGAAATTACAGCCGAGATCAATGAAAATGTCCGCGGTAAAGACGTCTTCATTATTCAGCCGACCTGCGCTCCGACCAACGATAACCTGATGGAACTCGTCGTGATGGCTGATGCCTTCCGCCGCTCCTCAGCGACTCGAATCACAGCTGTAATCCCTTACTTTGGTTATGCCCGTCAGGATCGCCGTCCGCGCTCCGCACGTGTAGCTATCAGCGCGAAAGTCGTTGCTGACATGCTGACCGTGGTAGGTATCGACCGTGTGCTCACGGTTGACCTGCACGCTGACCAAATCCAGGGGTTCTTCGATATTCCGGTAGATAACATCTACGGCTCCCCCGTCCTGGTGGATGACATCGAAGACCAGCGCTTTGAAAACCTGATGATCGTGTCCCCGGACATTGGTGGCGTCGTGCGTGCACGGGCTGTTGCCAAATCCCTGGGCGTGGACCTCGGGATCATCGACAAACGCCGTGAGAAAGCCAATCACTCTGAAGTGATGCATATCATCGGTGATGTCGAAGGGCGCACCTGTATTCTGGTTGATGACATGGTCGACACCGCCGGCACCCTGTGCCACGCGGCGAAAGCCTTGAAAGAGCACGGTGCAGCAAAAGTCTTCGCCTACTGCACACACCCTGTGCTGTCGGGCCGAGCGATCGAGAACATCGAGAACTCCGTGCTGGACGAACTGGTGGTGACTAACACCATCCCGTTGTCCGCCGCAGCTCAAGCCTGTGCACGTATCCGCCAACTGGATATTGCACCGGTCGTTGCCGAAGCGGTTCGCCGCATCAGCAATGAAGAATCGATCAGCGCGATGTTCCGTTAAGGGTCAAACCAACGGATCACCTCACTGACGAAAAGCGCCCCGCCCCAGCATTCCGCTGGGGCGGGGCTTTTTTGCCCATATCGAGTTCGGCGCTGGTCGCAAACGCCCCTCGATGATGGCTATTTTGGAGATACAACATGAACGAATTTACTCTGAACGCCCAAGCGCGTACTGACCTGGGGAAAGGTGCGAGCCGCCGCCTGCGTCACGCCGCCAACATCCCAGCCGTTGTCTACGGTGGTAACAAGCCTGCTGAATCCGTGACCATCCTGGCCAAGGAAATCGCCAAGCTGTTCGAAAACGAAGCTGCCTACAGCCACGTTATCGAGCTGAACGTCGACGGCGCCAAGCAGAACGTCATCGTTAAAGCGATGCAGCGTCACCCTTCCAAGCAGTTCATCATGCACGCTGACTTCGTTCGCGTTGTAGCTGGCCAGAAACTGACCGCCATCGTGCCTGTGCACTTTGTGGGTGAAGAAGCTCCGGTCAAGAAAGGCGGCGAGATCTCTCACGTCCTGAACGAAATCGAAGTGACCTGCCTGCCGAAAGACCTGCCTGAGTTCATCGAAGTCGACCTGTCGGCTCTGGAAATCGGCGCCATCGTTCACCTGTCCGACCTCAAGGCCCCTAAAGGCGTTGAGTTTGTTGCACTGGCTCACGGTGATGACAAAGCTGTTGCCAACGTTCACGCTCCACGCGTTGCTCCAGAAGAAGCTGAAGAAGGCGCTGCAGAGTAATTCACTCTGTATTGCCGGAGCTTGAGGAAACATCGCGGACCGAAACGTAGCGAGAAAGCGGGCGATAACGCGGCGTTTACTCTTGAGTAAATGATGTAGTGTCGTCCACTTTCGCCGCACCTGGGTACGGCGATGTTATCCACAACTCCAAAGGAAGGGCCCCTGTCGTGACTGCCATTAAACTGATCGTTGGCCTGGGAAATCCAGGCGCCGAATACGAACAGACCCGGCATAACGCGGGGGCCCTTTTTGTTGAGCGTATCGCCCACGCCCAAGGCATCAATCTGGTGGCCGACCGCAAATATTTTGGCCTGACCGGGCGCTTCTCGCATCAGGGTCAGGATGTTCGTCTGTTGATTCCCACCACCTACATGAACCGCAGCGGCCAGGCTGTCGCGGCGCTTGCGGGCTTCTTCCGGATCAAACCCGAAGAAATCCTGGTGGCCCATGACGAACTGGACCTGCCACCCGGCGTAGCCAAGCTCAAGCTCGGCGGCGGGCATGGTGGGCACAATGGCCTGCGTGACATCATCGCGCAGTTGGGCAATCAGAATAATTTTTACCGTCTGCGGCTCGGCATTGGCCACCCAGGCGTTGCCAGTATGGTTTCAAATTTCGTCCTGGGTCGTGCGCCACGCGCCGAACAGGAAAAACTCGATGCCAGCATCGACTTTGCCCTCGGCGTGCTGCCGGATATCTTCGCCGGTGAATGGAACCGTGCGATGAAAAACCTGCACAGCCAGAAGGCTTGACTCTTATCCGAGGGGAAACACCATGGGATTCAATTGCGGCATCGTCGGCCTGCCCAACGTCGGCAAGTCCACCCTGTTCAACGCCCTGACCAAGTCCGGTATTGCGGCGGAGAACTTCCCCTTCTGCACCATCGAACCCAACAGCGGCATCGTACCGATGCCGGACCCGCGTCTTGACGCACTGGCGGCCATCGTCAATCCCAAGCGCATCCTGCCGACCACCATGGAGTTCGTCGACATCGCGGGCCTCGTCGCCGGCGCCTCGAAAGGTGAAGGCCTGGGCAACAAGTTCCTGGCCAACATCCGCGAAACCGATGCTATCGCCCACGTGGTCCGCTGCTTTGAAGACGAGAACGTGATTCACGTCTCCAACAGCGTAGACCCCAAGCGCGACATCGAGATCATCGACCTGGAACTGATCTTCGCCGACCTCGACAGCTGCGAAAAGCAACTGCAGAAAGTCGCGCGTAACGCCAAGGGCGGCGACAAGGATGCAGTGGTCCAGAAGGGCCTGCTGGAGCAGTTGATCGCGCACTTTACCGAAGGCAAACCGGCGCGCAGCCTGATGAAGAATATGGGAGCCGATGAGAAGGCCGTGATCAAGGGCTTCCACCTGCTGACCACCAAGCCTGTGATGTACATCGCCAACGTTGCCGAAGACGGCTTCGAGAACAACCCGCTCCTCGACGTGGTCAAGGCCATTGCCGACGAAGAAGGCGCCATCGTTGTTCCGGTGTGCAACAAGATCGAAGCGGAAATCGCCGAGCTCGATGACGGCGAAGAAAAGGACATGTTCCTCGAAGCCCTGGGCCTGGAAGAGCCTGGCCTGAACCGCGTGATCCGCGCCGGCTACGAAATGCTCAACCTGCAGACCTACTTCACCGCCGGTGTCGAAGAAGTCCGCGCCTGGACCGTCAAGGTCGGTGCTACCGCGCCACAGGCGGCTGGCGTGATCCACACCGACTTTGAGAAAGGCTTTATCCGCGCTGAGGTGATCGCTTACAACGACTTCATCCAGTTCAAGGGTGAAGCCGGTGCCAAGGAAGCCGGTAAGTGGCGCCTGGAAGGTAAGGATTACATTGTCAAAGATGGCGATGTGATGCACTTCCGTTTCAACGTGTAAGCGTTAGCTGAACCTCTGCCCGATACAAAAAAACCGACGCATTGCGTCGGTTTTTTATTGCCTCCTGTTTCTACCTGCCACCCAACTAAAAGCCCCACACATAGAAAACTTAATCACTCATAACCCTTGATCGATTTAAACGATGAATCCCTCAAGCCTTAAGTCTTCTCCTACACTAAACATTCAACAACCATCAAGAATGCACTTGAACAATACAGTGCCCTGACATAGTTAATATTTGACACGCTCTCGCGCAGTATTTTCATACTAATAAGCACGATGACATTTTTGATTATTTGCGCTCTACTGACCGCACGCCAACAGCGTTCTATCAACAGTGAAGTGATAGCGATAGTGGAGCACCCTGACTATGTCAGCCTCTTACAAGACAACAAATGAGACATACTTCCCTTCTGTTGAAACCTTGGATATCGAACGTACGCTCAAGAGTACTGCAGCGCTCGATATCGATATTTTGTTATTGGGGGAGACGGGTACTGGCAAGGATACCCTGGCCCAACGGATCCATCGTTTGTCGGGGCGACGAGGTCATTTTGTCGCAGTGAACTGCGCCGCCATCCCGGAAAGCCTCGCAGAGAGCCAACTGTTCGGCGTCAACAGCGGCGCCTATACAGGAGCAGTGCAATCACGTGCGGGTTTTATCGAAACCGCACACCTGGGCACCTTGTATCTGGATGAAATCGACAGCATGCCGCTTTCCATGCAGGCCAAACTGCTACGTGTGCTGGAGTCACGCGGCGTCGAACGCCTGGGCTCAACCCGGTTTATCCCGGTGGACATGCGAGTCATCGCCTCTGCGCAACAATCCCTGCATGAGATGGTCGAGCAGGGAAAGTTCAGGCGCGATCTGTATTTCCGCCTGAACGTCGTAAATATCAATCTGCCTGCGCTGCGCAATCGCCGTGACCGAATCGTCCCGTTGTTCCTGAATATGATTCAAGAGGAAGCCGAGCACTATAAGTGTCTCGCCCCAAACCCTTGCAGCGAGCTCGTCCAACAGTTGCTGTGCCATCCATGGCTGGGGAATGTGCGTGAACTGCGCTCGACTGCCAAACGTTTCGTACTGGGTCTGGCGCCATTATCAAGCTCGCCCTCGAACGCTACAAACCAACCCACCAACCTGAAAGAACGTCTGCAACAAATCGAGAAAGCTCTGATTGAAGAGTCGCTGCGGCGTCATACCTACTGTGTGGACGAGGTGGCTGTAGAGTTGGGCATGGCAAAGAGAACGCTTTACTACCGAATGAAACAACTAGATATACAGTAGCCCGCTGCTCAGCCGACACCGAAGACACCTTCAGACACACCCTTTAAGTAAAAGCGGGAACCATATTCGAGCCTGAACCACACAAGGATGAGCCTGATATATTTAGTGCCTATCGGCAGCAACACTATTGCAACTACGCATCAAGGCTCAAATGTCATTTCTTAGATAGCGGAGCATCACTATGAGTATTTCTGGCATCAACCCGCAAAGCTACCACCCCCCGGTCACCGGTGGCGAAAACGCAGACCTTAAGGCAGAAAGGAAGCAACTGCTTCGCGAATCCATGAAAGAAAGCAATGAGGCGTTCAGGATCAGTGAGCAGAAAAAGAACAACGACGCGCTGCGTTAAATAGCTTCACCGCCCTTGGTCATCAAAGGGCGGGTTTCCCCTTAGAGGTCCATATGCAAATAGAAGAAGTCGACGTATTACGCGAATATCAAAACGGCCTTACAGCCCACAGGTCCCCTACCCAACCTACGCACCACAGCGAAGATGCGAGCTTTTTCAGCGCGTTATTGGCCCCCTCGATGCAACGGGTTACCGCCACGCCATCCTCGAACGCACTGACCGACGCTTTGCAGTATTTGGACAAGGCTAAAAGTGGTATGAGTCGAGGTCTCAAGGACTTCAACAATGAGTTCAAAGAAAAAAATCGGCTCAACTACACCCCCAATCTTTCAGACTCCATTCTACTGACCCAAACCCTGGTGAAGTGCGTCGGCAAGGGCGCGCAATGCCTAGAAAAAATCAGCAACCTGCAGTAGGAAAAAATGACTCGTTTTCTATCCGTCGGATTAGTTTTCTCGCTGGCGCTGATGCTGGGCGGCTGCGGCGAAAGTGTCGAACTGCATCGCCAACTCTCCGAGCAGGATGCCAATGAGGTCATCGCGGAACTGGCTGACAAACACATACGCGCACAAAAAGTGCCTGCCAAAGACGGCGTCGTGGTGCGTGTCAATGCAGCCGATATCAGCCGCGCCGTTCGCACACTGGAAGCGGTCGGATTGCCCAAGGTCGCCCGTGCCACGATGGGGGACACCTTCCGCAAGGAGGGCGTCATCTCTACGCCACTGGAAGAGCGTGCCCGGTATATCTATGCCCTGTCCCAGGAGTTGGAGGCGACCCTGTCAAACATCGATGGGGTCATCGTCGCTCGTGTGCACGTGGTGCTGCCCGAACGCGTGGCTCCCGGTGAGCCCGTCCAACCCGCCTCCGCCTCCGTGTTCATCAAACATGACCCACGACTGGAGCCCGACAGCATCCGCGCGCGCGTACGCAGGATGGTATCCAGTAGTATTCCTGGCATGACCACTGCACTGGACAACGCTCAGAAGCTCACGGTGGTTTTTGTACCGGCAACGGCTTACCAGGAACAACAACGCCTGAGCTACTTCGGTCCGTTCCTGATCCCCGAGGAAGACATCGGTTTTTGGCGTACCGCTATGAGCTCTCTGGTTATCGGCGCGATGCTGACACTCGTCTTGGCGCTGTTCTGGCGCATACGAAGCCAACGATCAAGGCAGGAACCTGTCGCCCCAACGCCTCTAGCGAATGAGTGATCATCTGGCCTGGGCCCAATGGTGGGCCAGTCCGTGGCAGTTTTCGCACCCGGACGCGATCAGCGCTCACGCCTACCACGCATTACCCGCCTTGTGCCGCAGCCAACCCGCGCTGGCGTGCGCAGCGTTGGGCATCGAGCCATGTCTGCCTCCCCCTCCCTGTGCAACGGTGCTTGGTTTGGCCCTGGCTTCCCGGGAGCAGTTCGATCTAGCGATAGCACTGCTGGAGCTTACGTGCCATCCCAACCTCGACAGCCCCTTGTGCGATGAACACCGCAAGTGGTGTGAGCGCCTTGCCAAGGCGCTGCACCCTGACGCCCTGTTGCAGCCGGAGGATGATCCAATGCAATTGCTGAGGGCCTGGGTCGAGCCTGCTGTCTGGCAACGTCTTCGTCTGCGCTTGCCCCCTGACCGGGTGCAGGCACTTGAAACCACACACCTGCCACTTGACGATGCGCATGGCCGGCTCAATACGCTGTGGCAGGCGATTGTCTGGCGTATCGACGCAACGGGCAGTGAAACAACTCGTCGTTAACGGCAACACACCAGAGCATTGTCTATGTTGACCCAACGCAAAATCGAATTGCACGACGGCGCTTCCGGGCAGCCAAAAGTACTGATTACCCGGGAGATGCTCGCCGATTGCTTTCAGTCCGCGCAGTTGCTAGATAGCGCACGGGCACAAGCTGAAGAGCTGCTGCGCCAGGCGGTTGAGCATCGTGAAGAAATGCTTGAGCAGGCCCGCCTCGACTTCTGGTCACGCGCCCACGCGCAACTCAGTGCGTGGGAGCGCCAACGCAAGGCGATGTGTGACAACCTCGAACACTACGCAACATCCATCGCCAACCGAGCCTTCCACTGCCTGTTGGAGGAAGTGCCTCCCCCAAAGCGCCTTTCGGCATTGGTCAAACAGTTGGTAACGACGCAAATTCCACCTATGAAGGCCACCTTGGTTTGCAACCCGCTCGAACATGAGCAGATAGCCCAAGCCTTGGTCCAGCTGGGCTCTACACCTTGGAAGCTTCGCCCCGATGACCAGGTCAAACCTCAATCGCTGCTACTGGAAACAGATGAAGGCGATTTTCGGATCGACTGGGCCTCGATGCGAGAAATATTGTTTACAAACGTGTAGGGACATAGCGGTAGAGGCAGGCGATATCTTTAAAAAAATTTCTTCCGATGGAACTGGTGGCAAACAACCCGCCACACAGTTCAGACACATCTGGAGTAAAAATCATGGACTTTCACGGAAACCTGAAAAACCATCTATTGAGGCAAGTTCAGGCTGATATCAAGCGGGTGAATACGGCCTATAAAGATCCGGAAGCGCTCGATGCAGATATCGATTACTTCAGCAACCTCATGAAACAACAGAAGCTCTCTGTCATCGCGTTCAACGAACACACGCGCTCCAGACATACACTGCTCAAAACAGCGCTGGATGGCGTGCAATAAGTTGCAAGCACTCCTTGCCGGTTGGCTGAACGGCCACGAAGAGCAGCTCACCTTGTTTGAGAGCGACGACGAAATCATCTTTCAACGCGTTTCGAACAGATTGCTGGTAAAGGTCCAGTTGACCCAGGCGGGTGACCACAAAGCCCAGTTGCGCACCTGGATGCGCTTGGGAGGCCCTAGCCTGAGCTATTTTCAAGGTGCAGTTGCATTGGCGCCGACCACCGGTGCGCTTTGGCTTATTCAATGCGTGGAGAGGGGGCACGGCGAAGCGCTGGCGAAGTGCCTCGAGTCCCTCCTCAACCAACGCGACACCTGGCGCGCCGTCGTCGCGCGCCAGGCGCGGCCTGTACGCACATTCATATCCACGTCGCTGCGCTCGACACCGTACTAACCAGAGACTTTCCCATGCCTGATAAAAACGACAAGCACAAACGCTTGCGCCCTCACGTACCTGCTTTTACTCCCCGCGCCGCCTGGTGTTGGCTCATTATGCTGCCCGGGTGGCTGCTACCACTGGATAGCGCGCTGGCCGCAATACCTCCTGAGTGGAAGAACACGGCCTACGCTTATGAAGCCCAGCACAAGCCAGTGCGCGAAGTGCTGGAGGATTTTGCCCAGACATTTGGTACTCAGCTCCAGGTCGAGGGCCTGCTCGAAGGTAACGTCAACGGCAAGATACGCGCAAATACGCCGCAATCATTGCTCGACCGGTTGGGGGTCGAACACCGTTTCCAATGGTATATGTATAACAACACCCTCTATATCAGCACCCTGGACCAGCAAGAATCCGCGCGCCTGGAAGTCTCCTCCGAGACCATCGCGGACCTCAAACAAGCGCTGACCGATATAGGCTTGCTCGACAGTCGTTTCGGCTGGGGCGAGTTGCCGGAAGACGGTGTTGTGCTGGTCTCCGGCCCGAAGGTTTATATCGAACAGATCAAGCGCTTCAGCAGCCAGCGCCGTTCTATGGATGAAAAACAGAGCGTGCTGAGCTATCCACTGAAATTCGCCAGCGCGGCGGATCGCCAAATGGAATACCGCAACGAAAAAATCATCATCCCCGGTGTAGCCACCATGCTAAGAGGGCTCCTGGAACCGCGCTCACCCTCAACGTCTTCGGCGCAGTCTCAACGCTCCATCACCCAGCCGCCGTTCATCACTCCGGTGGTGCCACGCTTGAGCAACCCGTTGCTGGGGCAAATGCTCGGCTCCACGGCGACAACCGGGTTGAACGACTCGACCGATACGGGCATGTCAATCACCCGGCGGGGCCCCCTCAGCCCTGCCCGTATCCGCGTCGAAGCCGACTTGCGCAATAACGCCATCCTGATTTATGACGTGCCGGAACGGCAGGCAATGTATCGCGAACTGATCACCCAGCTCGACGTGGCACGCAAACTGGTGGAAATCGATGCCATCATCCTCGACATCGAGCGCACGCAACTGCGCGAATTCGGGGTGAGATGGGGCTTTCAGAACAGTCGCTTCAGTGGCGCAGCCAACATGATTTCCGGCAACGCTCAACTGACAATTGAAAACCGCGGTCGTTTCGACGCGGAGATACGCGCGCTGGAAGCCAAGGGCCTGGCAACCATGGTGTCCAATCCGTCAGTCCTGACACTGGAAAACCAGCCAGCGGTCATTGATTTCAACCGGACCCAATACCTGACTCGCGGTCGGCAGAACGCTACGATTTTACCGATCACCGTGGGTACCAGCTTCCAGGTCGTGCCCCGCGTCATCACGAGCCGTGGTGGCCATCAGATTCAGCTGTTGGTCGATATCGAGGACGGTAACTTCGAAGAGGCCAACCCTACTCCCGGCAGCTTCGATGTACGCCGAGGCAAAGTCAGCACCCAAGCCATCATGGCCGAAAAACGTTCGCTCGTGGTCGGTGGTTTCCACGTCACCGAAAGCACCGACAAGCACAGCAAAGTACCCCTGCTGGGGGATATTCCGCTGTTGGGCAAGGCGTTGTTTTCCTCGACTGAACGACAGAACAATCGGCGCGAACGTCTATTCATCCTCACGCCCCGCGTTATCGGCGACCAGACCGACCCGTCACGCTACCTGCCCCAGGCAGACCAGGTCGAATTGCAAGCCGCTCTCACCCCCCTGGCCAGGCGCTATGACCCTCACCAGCCAGTGATCAAGCGCAGCGACATTATCAGTACCCTGGCGCACCTGGTCACCGGGCAAGTGCCCAAAGCCTTCAAGGTAGCGCCGATGCCCCTGGGGCTGAACACCTTGTGCAGTACCCGCAACTTGCTGGCGCTGAACACCGAGCGCAGCCAGTGGTACGCCGGCCCGCAGTACAACGTAGCCGTGGTGGTGCTGCGCAACCAGTTCAATCGCAATGTGCGCATCGACGAAAAGGAATGCAGTACTTCGCAAACCCTGGCCGTGAGTGTCTGGCCCCGCGCCTGGCTCAAGCCGGGCGAGGAAGCAGAAGTGTTTATCGCCATGCGCCCGGTGGTCAAGGATGAACACATCAGCGTGCCCCGTCCCTCCCTGATCACTCCAACTCAAAAGGCCAAGCCATGAAACATCGCTCGCTGTACGTCACCCTGATCGGCGCGGCGCTGCTCGTCGCCGGTTGTACGCCCACCTGCAGGGGCGACTCCTGCTCACGTCCGCAATCGTCCAAGGACAAGCTGGTGATTTGGTGGCCCTCACAAACGCGCGTAGAACCCGGCCCTGCCGGAGAACGTCCGGACTATCAGACGGTGTCGCTGGAACGATGAGCGCCCAGGGAACCCCGGCCGATGAACGCCAGGTCTTCCTCGACAGCCTGGTGGGCGGCTCTGCCGCCCACCTGACGCTTGGCCCGGGGGTAACAGCCAGCAACATGCAAGCCGGAACCCGTCAGGGTCTGGCCCTGCACGTGGCTCGCGAGGCGCTGCAAGCTTCACAATTGCAGAACGCGCTGGAGCGGCGCTTCGAGCAGGCCGTGGCATTCGATGGCTGCTTTATCTACATTGACGCACAGGACGCGCTGGTGATCTGGCATGCACTGCCCCCACAGCCCAACCTGCTCGACAGGCTCCTCAGCCGAATGTTGTCGTTGGCCAACCTTGAAAGCCTGGATGCGCGTACCCGGCGCTGATCAACGCAGATCAAGCTCCGGCAATTCCAGGGTTTCACGCTTGGCCTCATCATCAAGCTCGCGCAGGGTGCGGTAGATCAATGCCACGGCCTGCAGGGTTTCACGAGGAATTGTCGCCCCCAGCTTGTTCGTATACAGCGTACGGGCCAGCCACACGCACTGGATCACCGGTACATCAGCCGCTTTGGCGCGAGCGATCAACGCACGGGCGTCATCATCAGTCCCTTTGCTCACCAGCAGGGGCAGCGGCGTTTTGCCGGGGCGGTAATACAAGGCCACGGCAAAGTGCGTCGGGTTGACCACCAGCATATCGGACTCCTCCAGCTTGGGCAGCTTGACCTTCGGCTCCTCCTGGGCCAACTGCTGCGCCAGGGCGCGGCGCTGCCCCTTCACGTGGGGATCGCCCTCCATGTCCTTGTACTCTTTCATGACCTCGACCTGGGTCATGCGCATGCGCTTGGCAAAGAAGTATTTCTGCATCGCCAGGTCGATAAGCGCCAACACCAGCAATAACCCGAGACAGGCATGCAGCAGATAGCGGAACAGGGCGATCAATCCCAGGAGGTAGCTTTGCAGATCGCTGGTGGCCATATTGATCAACGCCCCCAGGGAAGGCCAGATCACCACGTACAGGATCAGGCCCAGCAGTGTGGCCTTGACGATGCTCATCAACAGGTTCATTACCGACTGGGCAGAAAACATTTGCTTGAGTTGGCTGAGCGGGTTGAGACGATTGAAGTCGAGCTTCAAGGCGTCCGGCGCGAACAGAATTCCGAACTGCATCCAACTGCTGACCAGCTTCGTGATAATCGCCACCGCGGCCATCAACAGGGCGAAGGAGAAAAACAACATCAAACCTTCGACCATCACTTCTTCCAGCGCCTGCGGGAAAGGCAAGGACAGACGCGTGATCGGCAGCAGCATCAACTGCTGGAAACGTTGCAGGCTGCTCTCGGCGGTGAACAAGGCGATTTCGCTGATGGCTGTCAGCACCAGTAGCTTACCCACATCCTGGCTTTGGGCGACTTGGCCTTTCTTACGCTGATCACGCAGCTTCTTGGCTGATGCGGGGTGCTTCTTTTCCCCCGAATCACTCATGACAGCGAGACCTTGAAGAACACGCCCAGGGAGTGCTTGAGGTCTTTAAGCAAGCCCATGCGCCCGACGATCAGGTCCTGCAGCAACGCAAAATACAACAACAGCACACCGATACCTGCCAGGCTCTTGAGGGGCGGCGCCAGCGTACTCACTTGCAATTGCTGACTGTAGACCCCCAGCAGCGCGATGCCGAACTCCAGCAACAGCAGCACTGCAATAAAGGGGGCAGCGTAGAGCATCATGTGCGTGAAGGTATCGCCAAGCAGGCCGACAAATACATCGAACCCATCGGCAGCGGGCAGTGGAAACCACACCGTCGGTGGCCAGAGCAGATAGCTGTCCCAGATCACCTGCGTCAACGCCCCGAGGCCCATACTGGCCATCAGCAAAAAAATCGCCAATTGCTTGAACAGATGCCCGGCCGGCGTCGCGTCTGGCCCAAGCGAGGGGTTGAGCTGACCACCGGCCAAAGCGCCCCGCTGGTTATCCAGCAACGCCCCGACCGACTCGAACAGCCAGAACGGCATCGACAGCAACACGCCCAGCAATAACCCCAGGGCCAACTCTTTGAGGGCCAGCCCTGCGAGCATCAGCGCCGAGTGTTCCTGGCCCTCCAGCAAGACATGAATGGCAGGTGCAGGCAGCAGTGCCATGACCACCACAATGGTGTGCCGCAGCATGCCGCGTATATGTTGAAAACAGAATGCCGCCACGAGGAAAGCGCAGGGGTAGATACGCGCCATGGCGACCAGCAGGGAGGGCAAATATTCAAGATATAACAGCACAGGCAGACCTCAGTGCAGGGCCGATCGACCGATCATGTCAAAGGTCAAGTTCATCAACTGGATCAACTCCACACCGATCCAGCGACCGGTCATGATCAGGGTGATCCCCACTGCCACCAGCTTGATACCGAAGGGCAACGTCTGGTCCTGGACCTGCATCAGTGCCTGCACCAGGGAGGTCATGACCCCCACCACCACCGCCACGATCAGCGGCGGCGCCGTCAGCATGACTACCAGCAACATGCCCTGCTTGAACAGTACGATGGGTTCCATAGGTCACTCAGAGATAGGAAAAGAACAGGCTGTCGAGCAACCGCGACCACCCGGAGACCATCACGAACAAGAGCAATTTGAGCGGCAGGGAAATGGTCATGGGCGAGACCATTTGCATACCCAAAGCCAAGAGGAGATTGGAAACAATCAGGTCAATCACGATGAAAGGGATATAGATCAGAAAGCCGATTTCGAACCCCGCCTGCAACTGTGACAGCACAAAGGCCGGCGCCAGCAGGATCAGGTCCTCACGTTGGACCTCCTGCGCCATCTGCGCCGGCCACATGCGCATGGCATTTTCCAACAGGTGGGTAAGAATATCCGGGTCACTGTTGCGCAGCATGAAGGTGCGCAATGGTTTGATCGCCTCCATTCCCGTCTGTTGGAGTGCGCCTACGCTGGTCAGGTCCAGGGGCGACACCTTGACGATCTCCGCCATCTCATAGCCTACAGGCGCCATGATGAACAGGGTTGCCGCCAGGGCAATACCATTGATGGCCATGCCCGGAGGCACCTGCTGCACACCGATGGCATTGCGGGTAATCATCAGCACAATCACGATCTTCAGGAATGCCGTGCAGACGACCAGCAGCATGGGCATCAACGACAATGCCCCAAGAAATATTGCCAGGACGACCGGATCTATTCCCTGGAAACTATTCATCGAGAAAAGATCACGCGAGACATCTGCAGCCCCAGCCGCCCGTCCACTTCAACCAACTGGCCCAGGCCGAGGGGGCGGTCGCCGTAGTAGAGACCGGCAGTGCCGGGAGCATAGCCGGCGACCCCCAACACCGCGCCGGGCGCAAGGTTGCGTAATTCGCCGAGGGTCAGGTTCAGCGTACCGCACCGTACATTGAGCGCCATACTCAGCTCGTCGAATGGTTCATGCCCGAACACATCCATCACCGCTGTTTCATCCTCATGCTCTGAGTAGGGCTGTGTTGCAAAATCCTCATCCACAAACATATCCTCGATAGAAGTAAGGGTCAGGCGCATCGGCCCGGATCCAGCGTCGATCCAGCCCACCAGGCGCTGTTTGCCAACCTGTACGTGGCCGGCTCCCGACGCACTGAAAAAGGCTCGCTCAAGCACCAGCACGTCACCAGCCCGCAAGCCGCGCAGCTGGTGCATGGACAACCTCAGGTGCCCAAGCGTTACGTCAACCGCCAGCCGAAACTGCGCCGGCATCGGCTCAGCCCTGGATCGCCACGGCCCCGCCTTGCATAGCGCCAGAAAGCTCTCGACAGACAGCCACAGATAGCCCGCCACGCGAGAGGCCCCAAGCGTCACGCAGAGTCGACAACCAAAGTTCATGGGGCGAGCGCCTGGCAGCAAACGCAGGTACCCAAACAACTCCTGCACCTGAGGGCTCAGATGATGCTGGAACAACTCCCAGAACCAGGCGTCCGGATCATTCCCGGCCGGCTCGAGCGTCACGGGGCATTCACCCATCAAGCTGAACTGTGGTCCTGGCTCACTGAAGGCCAAGACGCCACAGGCGGTCTCGAAGCAGAGCGGCTGGATACCCACAGGAGCAGTACCCGGCTCCATTCTCAACTCGCCACTCGACCCAGCGACCTCGAACGGCATACACAACCCTTGCCCCAACCGCTGCCGGGCAACCGCAATATCGGTTTTGAATCTGGGAAGTATCAAAGGTGGCAGCATCATGCCTACGTCGATTTTGCCAGATACAAACTGACAGGCTGGCGCAGGCTCTGCGCCAACCGTTGCTCACATTGTTGGCGTACACCACTGAGCCAGTGCACCGTATTGTCTTGCTCTGCGTGCAGCTCGACATTCCAGCCCCCCTGCTCCCGGCGGATACTGGCGTTGATCCGCCCCAGGCGGCCCAGGTGAAAAACAGCCATCAACGGCCATTGCGAACCAACGAGCATTCGCGGCGCCAACTGCTCGGTCAGTGCCCCGATCATGGCGACATCGCCCGAGGCTTTGATTCCGTTCAGAGACGCTCCGTATCCCCCGCTGTCCTGGCCCCCATCGTCAAACAACCGGGCGAACAATCGCCCTTGCTCCCAAGGCACCAGGGCACCGAATTCAGGTGCACGATCATCGCGAGACTCGCGCGGACGCTGACGTTCAGGCGGATTAACTGAAACCTGTTTCATATCGGCTCCTGCCTCAGTAACTCAGATAACTCTTGTATTTTTTCTACCTGGCGCAAGCACAAGGTGACGTGTTTCTGCGCCTGGCCGACCCGCGCAGCCCGCTCTTGCTGCTGCTCTTGGAGTTGCAATAATTGGCCTTCTTCACGCCGGGTACCCGCCGATAATTGCCGCTCCTTGGCACTCCAGTTTTTCAGCGCCTTGAACGTCACCACCTGCCCCTGGTGCTGACTCAACAGCTGCGCGCATTGCCGGGCCTCTTCCAGGCGGGTTTGCTCGAGGATTTCCTGCGCCTCCCGGATATGCGCGACCAGCGCTTGCTGCGCCCTTTTTGCCTCACGCAGCGCACGCTCGGCGCGGTCTGCACGGTGTCGGCGCAAACGTTGCAGGGTATCGATTTCACCCGGTAACACTTCAGAATGGGACATGGGCGGTCAGCTCAGCCAATTGATCCATGGTGGCGGCAAGCGGCGAAGGTTCGCGCAAGTCCTGGCGCAGAAAGCCATCTACCGCCTGCCGACTGTCAACTGCCAGGTCGGTGAGTGCATCGTTGCCGGGCTGATATTCCCCCAACTTGAGCATCAGCTCGATCTGCTGGTAAGCCGACAGCAAGCGTCGTAGCGCCGTGCCGGCACGGATATGCACGGGCTCGGCAACATTGCTTAGAATCCGCGAAAGGCTGGCCAGGACATCGACCGCCGGGTAATGGCCGCGCTCGGCCAGCTTGCGCGACAGGACGATATGACCGTCGAGCAGAGAGCGCACCTCATCCGCTACCGGATCGTTCATGGAGTCCTGTTCGATCAACACTGTATAGATGGCCGTGATCACGCCTTCACGGGTCAAGCCGGCACGCTCCACCAGACGTGGCAGCAAACTGTAGACCGACGGCGGCAGACCACCGCGCCCCAAGGGTTCACCGGCAGCCAGGCCGATTTCACGTTGGGCCCTGGCAAAACGGGTCAGAGAGTCAATCAGCAACAGCACCCGCTGGCCCTTGCGCCGGAAACCTTCGGCCAGCGCAGTTGCCGTGAACGCGGCACGCGCGCGCTCCATGCTTGAGCGGTCGGAGGTTGCACACACCAACACGGCCTTGGCACGCAACTGCTCATCCAGTTCATGATCGAGAAACTCGCGCAGTTCCCGGCCCCGCTCCCCGATGAGACCGAATACGATCACATCGCACTCCACGTTACGGGCGATTTCGGCCAACAAGGTGGTCTTGCCACAACCGGCTCCGGCAAACAGCCCGACACGCTGGCCCTCCCCCAGGGTCATCAGGCCATCAATCGAGCGCACCCCCGTAGCCAGTGCGCGGTTGATCCGCGGCCGTTCGGTAGGAAGAGGCGCCTCGCATAACACTGTGGTCGCCCCAGGGGTGTCCGCTTCCACGAACGCGCTCACACCATCGCCCGCAATCGGGCGGCCAAAACCATCCAGCACCTGCCCCAACAACTCATCACCGACCCGGACCTGATGCGGAACCCCCAACCGCTCGACGCTGGCGCCTACACGCACGCCTTCAAGGTTGCCCAGGGCACTGAGCACCGCATCGCGCTGATCGAACCCGATGATCTCGGCGAGCATGTAGTCGCCCGGCCCTTTTTCGACTTTGCATAGGTCACCAATACGGGCCTGCGGCAACCGGCACTGCAGCAGCATGCCGTTCACGCGCTGGATACGACCGAGCATTGTCACCGGTGCGAAACTGCTCAATGCCTGTGACTGGTTCAGTTGCCAGGCCTCCAGACGCTCCTGCAGCGACCCCTTCACCAGCCCACCTCATAACGTTGCTCGCCGTCAAAAACCACTTTGCTGTTATCGATCAAAACCAGGCGCAGGCCATCCACTTCATCACCCACGAATAAGCGGCTTCCTTCCTCCAGCACCACGTGGCCATTCGGGCCACCCACTATCTGCGAGATCTTGAACGGTAACTTGCCTTCGCGTACCCGTACGCGACTGATCACCGGCACCACAGTGTCGAATTGCTCGGCAAAACGGTCGAGCATGCGCGCAATCAGTTCCACTTCATCCTGGGAAACAACACCATTGAGGGCAATCTGACCATTGACGATCTGCAAGCTGACGCGCTGGAGCAATTCACGCTCGTTGAGCATCTTCATGAGTTGCTGACGCACCTCAGCGGGTGAGTCCAACCCGGGTTTCTGAATGACCGCCGGCATCAGCGATGCCTGGGCCTCACGCTCACCGCTGAAGATAATGCCGACCGCAGCGATGATCACGGCGCATAGCAGAACCAGGCTGACCAAGCGTTTTTGCTGCAACAAGGGAATGGAAGACAGCGTCAGCGGCAATGGCGCCTGGGGCAAGGGCTCCGTTGCCGGCCGGGGCGGCTTGAGCACCGATGCCTGCCGCCAAGGATGATCGGCAGGGCAGACACACAAACTGACGGGGCCAATCATAAACGGCGTGTTGAGTGCCAGATCGCCGATCTGCGCCAACATTTGCCCATCGCCGTTTTTCAGCAGCCCCGCTTCAGCCTGCACCGACCAGCGCCCTTCGAGCAATAGCAGGCGCGCGTGGTGCTCGGCGATACCGGGATCATCCAGCAAGAGATCAGCGTCCGCGTTGGCGCCAAGGCTCCACTGCTCACCAAACAGGGGCAGCGCAGCCCCTTGATGCAAACCATCCAAGACTCGGAGTTCGAACATCAGTACGTCCCCCCGTACTCTGCAAGTAGCGCTGTGTTCATGCCAATGTCCCGTGCATCAACTCATCCTGGCCAAGGTCAAAACGCCCCAGCACCTTGACCTTGGAAGTGCTCCCCAGCTCGGCGAAAGACAACACCGGCACATGGTTGAACTCTTCAAGCAACAAGGTTCGCAAGGGGCTGCGCAAATCCTGCGCCACCAACAACACACTTTTTATTTTTGCCCGTGCGCTGAAGGCCTGGTTGAGCAGGTTGACCAGCGCAGCGCTATTATCGCCGTCGAGTGCAAAGAACACCCCGGTCTGGGTCTGGCGCAGCGCCTCGCGCAGGATGTTTTCGGTATGCGGTGACAACAGCCAGGCATGCAGCCCATCGGCCTCGCTGTACTGGTGGTAGATCTGCGACTTGAGGGCAATGCGCGCATAGTCAGCCAGTGCTTCCGGCTCGCGTTCGTGCTGGCCGTATTCGATCAGCGATTCGACAATCAACCTCACGGCGCGCAGCGGAACCCCTTCGCTGGCCAGGCGTTGCAGCACCGCCGAAAAGCGCGAAATTGGCATGATGCGTTGCAGTTCTTGCACCAGTTCGGGTTGATTGTTCTCAAGCCAACTGAGGATCGACTTGCTCTCCTGAATCCCCAGGAATTGCGGCCCGCTGAGCATCATCGCCTTCTTCATGCGGTCGACGATCAGGCTCGTCGCCGTGAAGCGCTCCAACTGCGCATCATTGAGCAGTGGGTCGTCGGGCGGCAGCCAGAGCCAATCCTGTTCATTGCGCTCGGCCAATCCCGGTACGCCATGCTCAGGCTCAACCGTCAGGGCGCTGCGCTCCACGGCAACGTGCTGGACCACCGACGCCTTGACCATGGGTACCTCATGGACGCAGAAGCGCATTTCATCATCGTCCAGCGAGTCATCGATCTCGACCTCAAACGGCGGCAACGTCAGGCCAATATTGGCAACCAGGGAATTTCGTACCTGACGGATTCCGTGAATAAGATCGGTCACCTCAGGCGTGCCGCGCAAAGCCGAGGGAAACTGCAGCAGATAAGGCCGGGACGGATCAAACCCGCGCAGATCCTCTTTGCCATTTTCTTCAGGCCGCACGGCTTCGACGGCTTCGGCTTCTGGCTGCGCTTCACGTCGGCGCCGACGGTCGAGGTAATAACCCAAGGCGCCGGTCATCATCGCCAGCAGAATAAACACCAGGGTCGGCATACCAGGCACGATCGCAAACACCAGCATGGCCACCGAGGCGATCATCCAGCTCTTGGGCTCACTGGTCATCTGGCGTGCGATCTCGGCGCCCATGTTCGTGATGCCCTTGCGCCCTTCCGGTGCCACGCGGGTAATGATCATGCCGGCGGTGAGAGAGATCAACAGCGCCGGAATCTGCGCAATCAGACCATCGCCAATCGTCAGCACCGAATACAGCGCCATTGAATCGGCGGCGCTCAAGCCGTGCTGGAACATACCTGTGGAGAAGCCGCCCAACAGGTTGACCACAACGATGATCAACCCCGCGATGGCATCCCCCTTGACGAATTTCATGGCACCATCCATGGCCCCGAACAACTGACTCTCGCGGGACAACTGTTCACGCTTGTCCCGCGCTTGCACGCCGTCAATCAAGCCGGCACGCAAGTCACTGTCGATGGACATCTGCTTGCCCGGCATTGCGTCCAGGCTGAAGCGCGCCGCCACTTCGGCAACCCGTTCAGAGCCTTTGGTGATCACCAGAAAGTTGACCAGGGTCAGGATCAGAAAGATCACCATCCCAACAGCAAGGTTGCCGCCCACTACGAAATTGCCGAAGGCCTCAACGATATCGCCGGCGTCCTGTTCGAGCAGGATCAAGCGCGTCGTTGCGATCGACAACGCCAGGCGGAACATGGTGGTCAGCAACAAAATCGACGGGAAGGAAGAGAACGCCAAAGGCCCGGGCAAGTAAAGCGCCAGCATGATCAACAGGCAGGCAATACAGATATTCAGCGCAATCAGAATGTCCACCAGCCAGGTAGGCAGCGGCACGATGAAAATGAACACAATGGCCATGATCACCACCGCGCCCAAGACCTCGGCACGCTGCGCCACCTTGAGCAGTACACCGTTGAGGGTGGACAGCACGCTCACGCCAGGATAGTCGAATTAGGAAAACCAGGGCGTATGCCTTCGAGGCGGGCAAGTTCGTCCATCACCAGCAGAAAATTGTGCAGCGCCTCTTGGCGCGATTTGCTATCCGGCCACAAGGCCTCGGGCAACTTTTGAAACAGCTTATAAAGCGCATTGAGAGACACGAGTTTTGATGTGCTGGCCCCCATTTCTTCAGCCAGGCGCATGACTTCATTTGTCACGATGCCGGTGTCTGCATAACCCAGCATGCGTCGCAGCAGGCTCACCGCATGCATTTCGATCGCAAGGTTCTGAATCACCTCACGACAGCTGCATAACACCCCGCTCAATGCGCCGCATTTGCCCAGGCCTGTCAGCAAGGTGCGCAACATTGCCGTAGGGACGGAGGACACATGGGCGGCAATGTCGGCCGTCAGGGCGCTGGACATCATTTTCAACCCATGTGCAAAACGGTCGTCACTGTAGATGCCGAGCAGCGCGTGCATCATGGTCGCCAGGGATTGCCGTGTCACCACACTGGCGTAATAGAGCGCGCGCAGCGCCTGGAGCTCTTCTGGATCGCCACTCTTCTTATGCAAGGCCATGGCAATATTCAGGCCCGCCTGGATCTCCCCTTTGAAGCGGATCTCCAGCTTGGCAATTGCATCCCGCGCCAGGTCGGCTTCGGAGTTGCGCACGTCGGCCTCGGCCTGCCCGCACACCGCCTTGAGTACCACGAAGGTGCGTGCCGGATCACCGCCAGTGAGCCCCAGCAATGTATCGATGCTGGGTTGCGTGAGTAATTTCTGCCTGATTCGACGTACTACCGCGGCAAAGCTTTCCTGGGCCGGATGCCCCAACTGCTCATAGAGCTGCGCGAGCACCTGGACAGGAGGCACACGCACGTCAATTACACGCTTATCCAACGTACGACTGCTGGATTCCACCTCCTGACTGAAGTGCAGAGAAAGATCATCGACACCTTGGCCTGGCTCAGGTTTGGCGGCCGGGCTAGCGGTGGGGAGTTCCACCCGCGGGGTCATTGGCACTTCGTTGGTAGATTCGACTTTCATGGGCAGGCCAGTACAGGAAGAGAGTGTCCATATGTGGTCAGGCCCGCCCAGATGGTTCCACTGAAACTCACTCATCCAACAAGATGAAAAAACCCGCACAGGTCCCTGGTGCCTTTTGCAAATTACTGCACAAAACCACCGCAACCATAACGTATTTATTTATATAAATCAGATAGTTACATGATAATTCTCCTTTGGCACAGGCAGTGCAAAAGAGGTAGCCGCCGAAACTATTTCGACTGCGTCTACCTTAAGGAAAAATCATGAATATCCCTATTGAAGCCCTCGTTCACCTTGGTGGCAGTTCGCCTCAATTCATGCTCCATCTGACAGACGATCAACAGAAAAAACTTCGCCGTTTCATTCACAAACGGGTCCTGAACCCGGAAGACGCGGATGATCTTTTGCAATTGACTTACCTGGAGGCCTGGCGCAATCGCGAACGTTTCAGTGGTACCGCGACACTCAGTACCTGGATGTGCGGCATCGCGCAGAACCTGATCCGCAATCACTTCCGACGCCTGTATGCCAAGCCTGCGCATTGCGAATTCGACGAGTCGCTGTGGCATGGCCATGAAGAAAACCACAGCCTGGACTGGGAGTTCGAAGTCAACCGGCGCTTGGAAAATACCCTGAGTGCGATTGACCACTTGCCGACCGAGATGCGCAGAACACTTTACGCCTCGCTGGAAACCGACGGCAGTTACCAGGACACCGCCGACGTACTGGACATTCCTATCGGCACCGTGCGCTCGCGCTTGTCACGGGCCCGCGAACAGCTCAAGCGCGTCACCCACCCCCCACTGCATCGGTAAGTTGAGTTAGCCAGTCCAGTGTTGGGCGACAGGGATATCTGCCCAACACTGTCGGACATGGCCTGCGAGTAAACCTTCGAAGACGCCAAGCGCTTCCACTCCCCTCATCCACAGCGCATTCGTCACCGCCCGTCGCCAAAACCAGTGCTTTGGCTTAAACAGTTGAAAGCGTAGAAAAAAATTCTACAAAAACGCTTGACGCATTGCCGTTCCAAGCGAATAATGCGCGCCACTTGGCTACATAGCTCAGTTGGTTAGAGCATAGCATTCATAATGCTGGGGTCCGGGGTTCAAGTCCCTGTGTAGCCACCAAGTACTAAAAACGGCTTACCGAAAGGTAGGCCGTTTTTTTATGCGCGCAAAAAACTCCCTAACTGTATTTTGACGCCCCCCTACCCCACTGTTAGTGTCCAGCCTCCCCTAAACACGGAGTGCCCCGATGCAACTGGACATCTACCAAGTCGACGCTTTCAGCCACCATCCCTTCGGCGGCAACCCGGCAGCAGTGTGCCCGCTCACCGAGTGGCTGCCCGACGCGCAACTGCAGCAGATTGCGGCCGAGAATAATCTTTCGGAAACCGCGTTCTTTGTACCCCGTGGCGAGTTCTATGAGTTGCGCTGGCTCACGCCGGAAGTTGAGGTGGACCTGTGCGGCCATGCCACGTTGGCCGCCGCGTGGGTATTGATCCACAAGTTGGCGGACGCCCCGCAGGTTCTGCGCTTTGCCACCCGTAGCGGCGAGTTGCGGGTAACGCGCAACGGCGATGAGCTGGCGATGGATTTTCCGGCAAAGAAACCTGAACGCTGTGAGCCGCCCCACGGCATGTTGAGTGCCCTGGGGCTTGAATCCGCCGAGGTGTTTGGCACCGACGACTATATAGTTCTGGTGGAGGATGAAGCGCAGGTAGCGGCCCTGGCACCGGACTTTGCGCGACTCAAGGGCCTGCCTAAACGCGGCATTGCGGTGACCGCCAAGAGCACGCGGTTTGATTTTGTCTCGCGCTGGTTCGGCCCGAATGTGGGCGTCAATGAAGACCCGGTTACCGGCTCGGCGCACACCTCGCTGGCACCGTTCTGGGCCGAGCGCCTGGGCAAGTCGCAATTGAGCGCCGAACAAGGCGGCCAGCGTAAGGGCCAGTTGCGCTGTGAACTCCAGGGTGACCGGGTGATTATTTCCGGCAAGGCCGTGCTGTACATGCAAGGCACGATTTACCTGTAAAAAAAACGCAGTAGCCCAAGGACCACAGCCCCCTCTCAACATGAACGGAGTTCAGCGCGTGTTTTTGATTTCCCGCCGCAGCCTGACAGTCATCGCCGCAACCCTGGCCCTCGCAGCCTGCCACACGCCCGTCAACGAACAGCCTGCGGCGCCAGAGCTGGGCTCGGGCTATCGCACCGACCTGAGCACCCGCCACGCCGAGCGCCATATGGCCGCCGCCGCCAACCCACTGGCCGCTGAAGCCGGGCGTGAAATGCTGCGTCAAGGCGGTTCAGCCATTGATGCGGCGATTGCCATGCAAGCGGTATTGACTCTGGTGGAACCGCAGTCGTCCGGCATCGGCGGCGGTGCGTTCATCATGCTATGGGATGGACAACAGGTGCAGGCTTATGACGGCCGCGAAACAGCACCGGCCGGGGCGACAGAGCGTCTGTTCCTGAAGGCCGACGGTACGCCGATGGCGTTCACGGATGCGCAGATTGGCGGGCGCTCGGTGGGCACGCCGGGCGTACTGCGCGCCTTGGAGATGGCGCACAAAAAGAGCGGCCACCTGCAATGGGCCAAGCTGTTCGAGCCGGCGATTCGCCTGTCGGAGCAAGGCTTTGCCATTTCCCCACGCTTGCACAGCTTGATCGCCGCTGACCGCTTTATCGCGCAATCACCCGACATGGCGGCGTACTTCCTGAATGCCGACGGCTCGCCAAAAGCCACCGGTACACGATTGAAAAACCCGGCACTGGCCGCGGTGTTCAAGCGCATCGCCAAGGAAGGGCCGGATGCGCTGTACCAAGGCCCGATTGCCGATGAAATCGCACGCAAGGTACAGGGCCATCGCAATGCCGGCAGCCTGTCCCAGGCCGACCTCAAGGGCTACGCCGCCAAGCAGCGCGCACCGCTGTGCACCGACTACAAACAATGGAAGGTCTGCGGCATGCCACCGCCGTCCTCGGGCGGGATTGCCGTGGCGCAGATCCTGGGGACATTGCAGGCGCTGGAAACCCGCGACCCGCGCCTGGCCATCGCCCCCATGACACCGGTCAAGAGTGTTTCGCCGGCCGGGCTTGAGCCGACACCCGAGGCCGTGCACCTGCTCGCCGAAGCCGGGCGCCTGGCCTTTGCCGACCGCGCGCTGTACGTGGCCGATGCAGACTTCACCCCCGTCCCGGTTACCGGTCTTGTCGCGCCAGGTTACCTGGCACAACGCGCCACGCTGATCGGCGAGCGCAGCATGGGCATCGCCAAGCCCGGCCAACCCGCCGGTATTCAGGTGGCGTACGCACCAGACCGCTCGCCGCTGCGCATCTCCACCTCACAGGTGGTGGCGGTGGACGACCAGGGCGGCGCCGTGTCGATGACCACCACGGTTGAAGCAGCATTCGGCTCTCACGTGATGGTCCAGGGCTTTTTGCTCAACAACCAGATGACCGACTTCTCGTTCATCCCCGCAGAAAACGGCCAGCCTGTGGCCAACCGCGTACAACCGGGTAAACGCCCACGCTCGGCCATGGCGCCGACCCTGGTGTTCGACCGCAAGACAGGCGAACTGCTGGCTACCGTCGGCTCCCCCGGCGGCTCGCAGATCATCGAGTACGTGAGTAAATCCCTGGTGGCCATGCTCGACTGGAAGCTCGACCCGCAGGCGGCAATCAGCCTGCCTAACTTCGGCAGTCGCAATGGTGCTACCGAGTTGGAAGCTGGGCTGTTCAGCCCGGCACTGAAACAGGTGCTCAAGGACAAGGGCCACGCCCTGAGCGAGATCGAGATGACCAGCGGCGTGCAGGCCATCGTGCGCACACGGGATGCCCAGGGCAAGGTGACGCTCAGTGGTGGCGCTGATCCTCGGCGTGAAGGTGAGGCGTTGGGTGATTAAGGTGTTGATCTATCCGTACAGGCTTATAAAAAAAGACCTGCAACCTTACGCCTTAAATCCTACGCGGAGCGCCAAAACTCAAAGTGCCATGTCATCTTTTGCGATAAAAACCTTCTTGAGCAGCCCCATCTCACCTGCGATTTTCTGGCCCGCTCTTTCTTGCCAGAGGCTACGTCAAAGACGTAGAATTTCGCGTGTTCACTCTCATAGAATCCCCTCTCTTCAGCAGGCAATGGCCTGACTATTGGACTGAAGATGAAAAAGGTATCTTCATGGCGTTTCTCGCCAGCCATCCTGATGCTGGAAATGTCATTCCGCGCTCGGGAGGTTGCCGAAAGATACGCTGGAGCATGGAGGGCCGGGGTAAAAGTGGATCAGTGCGGGTCATCTACACCACACAACTGGAGTGCGGAGCAGTCGTCGCGCTACTGATTTATGGCAAGAGCGCCACGGAGAATATTCCGGCACATATCCTGTACAAAATCGCAAAGGAAATGAACCATGCCACTCACTGATAAAGAACTGAAGGAACGTGACGCCAAACGCAATATAGGCGAAGAACTACTGACAGCCATTCAGGATGTCAAAGCGGGACGTTACGGTGCAGTGCAGCACGTTGAGGTCACTCAAGCTGCCGAAGCAAGAAGCAAGACAGGGCTCTCACAACCAAAATTTGCCGAGCTTCTGGGCGTGTCAGTAAGAACCCTTCAAGAATGGGAGCAAGGGCGTCGCTCACCTTCCGGAGCAGCACGCTCGCTACTGCATATTGCAGCCATAAGGCCGGACGTTTTTCGCGAAGTGCTCAGTAACGCCTGATGGCGTTACTGGTTCGGACCAATCACTGGCGGCTGATCTTCAACCCTTTGCGCCCCGCATGCCGCTCCAGCGCCAGCTCGATCAACCGGCTGACAAGTTCGCTGTAGCTCATGCCTGCCGCCTGCCACAGCTTGGGGTACATGCTGATGCGGGTAAAACCGGGCAGTGAGTTGATCTCGTTGATCAGCACTTCGCCGTCCTGCGTCAGGAACACATCCACCCGCGCCAACCCGGCGCAGCCCAACACTTCAAACGCCGCAATGGCCAGGCTGCGAATCCGTTCGCTGGCTTCGTGACTGATCGCCGCCGGCACCACCACCTGAGCAGCCTGGCCATCGATGTATTTGCTGTCGTAGGAATAGAAACCACTGCTCACCACGATCTCGCCACAACCGCTGGCGATGGGCTCGTCATTGCCCAGCACGGCGCATTCGATCTCACGGCCCTGGACGGCGGACTCCACCAGCACCTTCTCATCAAACCCCAACGCCAGTTCAACGGCAGCGCGGTACTCGGCTTCGCTGCCGACTTTGCTTACCCCCACCGACGAACCCTGGTTGGCAGGCTTGACGAACATCGGCACACCGAGCTTGCCAGCGGCCGTTTCAAACGAGGTGCGCGCCACATTAGCTCGCGTAAGGGTGATGAACGGCGTGACCGCAATACCCGCGTCGCGCAGCAAGCGCTTGCTGATGTCTTTGTCCATGCACACCGCCGAGCCGAGCACGTCGGAACCGACGAAGGGCAAGTCCGCCATGCGCAGCAAGCCTTGCAGGCAACCGTCTTCACCGAGAGTGCCGTGAACAATCGGGAAGATCACGTCGATGTGTTCCAGCATGCCCTGCCCGGAGGTTTCCACCACTTGCTGGTTGGCCTTGCCGGGCACCACGGCCAATTCACGGTTGGACTGGTTGAGGGCGATGAGTGCCGGGTTTTCCTGGTTGAGCAGGAAGTTCGAGGTGTCATTGAGGTGCCAGTGACCGGCCTTGTCGATACCGATCAGCACGGGCTCAAAGCGCGAGCGGTCGAGGGCGTCGACGATGTTGCGCGCCGATTGCAGCGAGACTTCATGCTCAGCCGAACGGCCCCCAAAAATAATCCCTACCCGCACCTTGCTCATGACCCGACCTCACTATTGAAAGTAAGGCTTCTTACCATGGGTGGTTAGCGATTCGCTACCAGATGTGCACCGAACAACAGGTAGCAACTGCCAGCAAAGCGGTCGAGCCACTTGCGCGAACGGCTGTAGAGGTTGGCCATGTGCTCGCTGGAAAACACCAGGGCGACGCTGCAATACCAACTGAACGACAAGGTAGCCATGGTGATGACCGCCAGCGTCAACAGCGCCGGCGAGGGTGACGGTGGCATCGTCGAGGCAAAGGCCGTGGCGACGAACAGAGCTGCCTTGGGGTTGGACAAGTTGCCCAGTAAACCGAAACGCCATGCGGAAAATAGTGACCGTCGCGGCTCATCGGGCAACACCGTCTGCCCCGTGCTCGGCGCCGAGCGTTTGAACAGCCTCAGCCCAAGATAGATCAGGTAGCAGCCGCCGATGATCTTGAACGCCAGGTACAACATGGGCGCGGCGGTAAACAGCGACTTGATGCCCAAGCCACCAGCCAACCCCCAGATAATCGTGCCGGTCGCCACGCCCGCCGACGCCACCACACCGTGACGCCGCGAACAGCTGGCGGCCAACTGCGCCGTATTGAAGAAGTTGGGACCGGGGGTCACCACGGCGACCGTCCACAGCAGCGCGAGCGAGACCAGCGGCGCCACATAGGCAGGGTTGAAAACATCCATGAGGAGCACCACCAGCGCAGTATACGAACAGGGATCATAGGCCTCGCCCAACACCTGCACAATCGTACAAGACCCCAGCAGACAACCGGTGCAGACTCAGTTAACGTGTTTCCACTTCCTTTTGTGACAAGTCACCATGGGCAACCCCATCCACTCCCTCGACTGGCTGCACCGCGCGCCCCACGCCAGTGGCCTTGACCGTATCGAGGCGTACTTTGCCGGCTTCGCCTTCGACCCTCATCGCCATGACACGTACGCCATCGGGCGCACGTTGTTCGGCGTACAGAGTTTTCATTATCGCGGCGGCACAACCCACAGCCTGCCCGGCACCACCATGGTGATCCACCCCGATGAAACCCATGACGGCCGTGCCGGCAGCGAAGAAGGTTTCAAGTACCGGATGATTTATGTGGAGCCGGCGTTGATCCAGCAGATCCTCGGTGGGCAACCGTTGCCGTTTATCCCCGGCGGCTTGTCCACCGACCCACGGCTGCACCGCGCCAGCGAAGTGTTGCTACAAAGCCTGGATTGCCCGATAGACCCGATGCAAGAGCAAGATGCCCTGTTCGACCTGGCCCACGCGCTGAGCGCTGCGTCCGGGGCCATCATCCGCCGTAAATCCTTCGACTACATCGCGGCCGAACGCGCCCGTGAATTCATCCACAGCGCCCTGGGCCGCAGCATCACCCTGGATGAAATTGCCGACCACGCCGGCCGCGACCGGTGGGCGTTATCGCGGGATTTTCGTTTGTTATTCGGCACCAGCCCCTACCGCTACCTGACCATGCGCCGACTGGACCTGGTGCGCCACTTGTTGGCCCAGGGCCAATCGTTGGTGGATGCGGCGATGACCGCAGGCTTCACCGACCAAAGCCACATGACCCGCCAATTTCGCAGCACCTACGGCATGCCGCCATCGCGCTGGGTGAAAATGCTCGGACGCTGAGTGCCGGGTTGGAATACGTTCAAACTGTGGGAGCTGGCTTGCCTGCGATGCAGACACCTCGGTACATCAGATACACCGAGGTGATGCCATCGCAGCATAGGTATCTACATAACTCTGTTAGCTCAACGGTAACCACGATGCGAAGCGAGCCGCTCTTGATCTGCTTTTGATCTTAGGCGCCCCGTTAAACCACGCTGGCCGGAATTCGACAGGGATTTGGGGGGTAAACCGGCAGGGATGCCGGTTTAGCCGCCCCGCGCCATGGATGGCGCGTGGCGGC